>JAURZP010000256.1 GCA_030653335.1 Methanoregula sp.
CTTAAACCCTTCAAACCCTTCATGAACCCTGCATAATTTCCACATTTTCCCGGGTTGTCTCCGTCGGTGGGGAGATCCCCCGGGAGTATCGGAAAGGGATCTGGACTGATTTTCCAAATCAGGCTCCTTTTGGCAAATAGAGGTCATTTTAGTGTTTTCAATCCGGAGTATGTCTTACCCGGGATCAGGATATGTGCGGAATTCAGGGCAAATGGATGTAAATTCATTTTTATCTCATTCCAGTGAGCCCGGATTCAAAAAAATAACGTCGGAGAGCCAAATGTGCGCAATTAGGCTCAATTGGCTTGACGTTCTCGCTTTGGATCAGGCTCAAGCAGGCAAAACGAAAGGCACCCCTGTTTTGGGAGTCCCCCTCCGGGTTCCGTCGTTCACCGTCGATGACAAAACTCTTTAGGAGATGCGACTTACGGTAGTGATGCGATATTTCAAATCAGTCTCCTTTTGGCAAACAGAGGTCATTTTAGCGCTTTCAATCCGGAGTATGTCTTACCCAGGATCGGCAAATGTGCGGAATTAAGGATAAATGGATGTAAATTCATTTTTATCTCATTCCTGTGAGCCCGGATTCAAAAAAATAACGTCGGAGAGTCAAATGTGCGCAATTAGGCTCAATTGGCTTGACGATCTCGCTTGGGATCACTGGATACACTGGTTGGAGGGCCGGGAGGGTGTTTTTAGCCTCTCTCTTATGGAAGACCGGGGAACTTTTCTTATGAGCTGCTTCCAGACCGGCTTGATGATGATAATTTTCCGGTATCCTTCATGGCTCCGTCGGTCACGTCGATGATAAACTCTCTTCAGGAGATGTGACTTACGGGGGTCATGCGATATTTTAAATCACGCTCCTTTTGGTAAACAGGCTCCAAAATGAACGATTTAGAAAAACCCCTTTTTGCACGATTCGAAAAAAGTGTCTAATTCGCGAAAAATGGAGCTATATAATTTCCGATCTCCTCATTTCACACTCTGTTTGGCTTAAATCCCTATAAACTGAACTCCGAAAAGTGTCTAAATGGGCTCAATTGGCTTGAGGATCGGTCTTGGGATCGCTGGATACACTTTTGAGTTGGCGAAAACACGAATCAGGGATTTATCACTTGCATTCCGAACGAACGCTTCAATCTTTATACATTATATCACTGGCTCAAGGAAAACGTAGAGACGTTTATTAGTCTCGGCACAGGATCAACTTTTAAGGAAATTACTACGGGCGTGTTTAAAACCATTCAATTAATTGTTCCATCCTCTGAATGCGTTTCACAATTCGAGAAGACCGTACAACTGCTTGCTCATCAGATTTTAAATTTGCAAAGAAAAAATGCCAACCTCCGCCACACCCGCGATCTCCTGATCCTAAAAACTCATCAGCGGTGTGCTGGATGTGAGCGACCTCGATATCGAAATCCCGGCAGCGTGAAAGGGACCGCAGCCCGAAAGTGAATACATTTTTTATCCAAGAGAATACATTATGTATTCATGCTCGAACCGATCATCTCCTCCCGGACCCGGGTGAAACTCCTCACCCTCTTCCTGCTCAACCCGGAGAGCGAATTCTATGTCCGCGAGATCGTGCGGATGACGGACGAGAACATGAACTCCGTGCGGCGGGAACTTGCCAATCTCGAATCGTTCGGGCTAATCATTGGACAGAAAAAAGGCGTCCAGCAATACTATACCGTCAACCGCGACTTCTTCCTTTACGAAGAGTTGCAGAAGATCGTACTCAAAACTGAAGGCATAGCCCGGCACCTCAAAGAGGAACTTGCAGCGCTCGACGAGATCCAGTGCATGTTCATCTACGGATCGTTTGCCAGCGGAACTGCCGGAGCAAAAAGTGATATCGACCTGTTCATCATCGGCAGCGTGGACGAATCTCTCCTGATCCCGCTCGTGCATGAAAGCGAACGTGCCCTGCATCGCGAGATCAACTACACGCTCATGCAGCCCGGCGAATTCCGGAAACGAAAGCAGACCGGAGATCCTTTCGTAAAGAATGTAATGCAGGAGCCTAAGATCATAATCATCGGAACCTGCAATGACTGACAATCTTTAAGCGACAGGGACTTATCAAAATCCCCTCCGCTCTCTAACCATACCCTTATTTTGCCCGGTTACCTAACACCTTACATAAGGAAGTGAACAGATGCCCGGGCAGCTCGCACCGCAGCGGAAGAAAAGTATTGTCATAAAAAAGATCGAAGCAGCAGCCCCGGCTATCCGCACACAATTCGGCGTGACAAAGATCGGCATCTTCGGCTCGTTCGCACGCGGTGAGCAGACCCGTAAGAGCGACGTGGATGTGCTTGTCGATTTTGCACAGGGATATGCCACCCTTCGTAACTTTGTTAAGCTTTCCGATCATCTCGAAGCGCTCTTCAACGGAAAGTGGACCTGCTCACTGTGGGAGGGATTGACAAATACATTCGTCCCTATGTTGAGGCGGAGGTGATCTGGATTGAAGGATGAACTGGTCTATATCAGACATATCCTTGACGAGATAGTTTTTTTTAAGAAAAATATCGAAAGACCGGACATTCGATGATCTCATCCATGATGATTATTTTGCGCATGCCGTCAGAAGCGCTGTTGAAGTGATTGGAGAAGCTTCAAAAAATGTCCCTGACCCGATCAAAAAGAAACATCAGGATATCCCCTGGCGGGATATGGCGGCACTCCGGGACAAGATCATCCACGGACATTTCCGGATCGATTATTACATCGTCTGGAATGTTATCACAGACGATCTCCCGGCACTCGAACCGAAAATTGCTGCACTTCTCAAAGAACTGGAGGCATCACCCGATCACCATCTCCATGCATCGGGTAAACCGTGAGCTGATACATTTGCCCGGTGAATATTCCGAAGATACTCTTTGTCGAACTGCCTGCCATCGCATTATTCTCGGACATGCGCTGGGAGACTGCGAACTGTTATAATGAAACCTTCCTTTCCGGTGGAGGATCGCAGGGCCGGGAGAACCCCGAAGAAGCGGTCCTCGTCCGAAGACTCCGCCCGATACTGAAAACATTCAACCCGACTCTTCCTGTTGACGCAATCGATCTCGCCATCGCTGAACTCGTCCGCGATCGGCGAACCATGAGCATCGTTCATGCGAACCGCGAGATCTACCAACTTCTCAAAGATGGAATC
>JAURZP010000258.1 GCA_030653335.1 Methanoregula sp.
TCCGCAGAGATAACACCTGGTATTTTATCCTTCCTCCTCCTCACTTTGAACAAGACGCGTGATCATATTTATTTTAATTGAATACCCCGCAGCTTGCTGCGGGGATGAAGGAAAGCGATCTAAAATATAAATAAACCCTGACGCACCCAATTTGAAAAACCTACACCTGTTTAGGGAAAAGTCTGGCGGCGGTGCGAATCATGCCCCGCTGCTTGCAGCGGGGTGCACCGACGCAATTTGACTGTCACAGGATCGCAAGTCTAAAAAAACCGCCAATCAAAAAATATCATTGCAGTGGAATTCCCGCGATGAGATTATGGGGGTGCCAGACAGAGAATCTGATCCGGCGTGGGACGGGAGGATCTCAGCTTGGAGTGGAGATCGTGTTGTACTTTGACATAAAACTTTCATCAATGCGGAGCAAAGTTTCTGTAATGAATAAGTACCTTACTACAACAGACACTTGGTCGTGTAAGAATGAGCAGGAGGACTAAACAGCCATGAGTATATCTCTTCAAAAGACTGATGACGAACGAGGAATAATATTGAATGTTAATGTTCCGGGTGATGTGCGGTAAATGACTGGACGTAAACTAAAAAAGAAGATCCGGGAAACCATCGTTGCAATACTGACAAAGTACGATGCAGAGCGAATTGCTATCTTTGGCTCATATGCAAGGGGTGAAGCCGGAGCAAAAAGTGATATCGACATTCTGGTACGGTTCTCCCGTCCAAAAAGCCTCTTTCAGCTGGTGCGAATTGAAGACGAGATCGAAGAGACCCTTCACATGAAAGTCGATCTCGTCACCGAAAAAGCTGTCAGCCCATACCTTGTCGATTCGATCCGCCGCGATGAAGTGGTGATCTACGGATGATACCAGAAGATTTGGCATATCTTCATCATATCTGTGATGCTATCACCCACATAGAAGATTTCTCTAAAAATATTTCATCTGCTGCTGAGCTCACTGACAGCGTTCTGGAACGAGCCGGTGTTGAGCGAATGCTCATCACCATTGGGGAAGCAGCAAAGAACCTCTCCCCACAGCTACGCAGGGAATACCCACACATTCCATGGAGGGAAACCACCGGAACGCGGGATAAGATCGTTCACCATTATTTTGGCGTGGATTACGACTCTGTCTTTGAAACGATCAAGATTGACCTGCCTGAACTAAAACAGCAGATCGAAGCAATCCTTGTAACCTCAACCAGAACCCCCACAGCTGACGAAAATAAGAGAAAAAATCAAAAACCTTCGGAAAAAAGGGGGTAAGGTATGGCAATAACTAATTATGAACATGTAGGAACGAAAAAAAAGCCGTTCTCCATTAGGTAACTCCGGCAGATACTCTCAAATGAAACTATTTTTTTATACCGCTCGCAATAACTTCCCATGGATTTTTTATAAAAAATCGTTCATATTTTATATTTGCACTACTACATAACTACTTACAAATCTCTGACCGTGATATGAAAGAAATTTCCCCTCACTCTTTGAATAATGATTAAAAACCATATCGGGCGCTGATACTTTGGAGACCTCAAACGAATCCCCCGCAGGAATGCCAACTCCATTGACGAATGAGAAATTCAAGGATGTCATCGTAGTCATACCGGCATACAATGAGGAACTGGCCATTGGCAGTGTTGTCTTAAAAGTCTGCCGGATTGTGGACCATGTCATTGTTGTCGACGATGGATCTAAGGACAACACCGCTGAAGTTGCGCGATTGGCCGGTGCAGAGGTGATCCGCATCGATGAAAACCAGGGAAAAGCCCATGCCCTGCTCCTTGGATTGAAGCGGGCCCGGGAGTTTGGCTGCCGGGTGGCTGTTACGTTTGATGGGGATGGCCAGCACAAATCCCAGGATATTTTCAACGTGATCAACCCCGTACTTGAAGGAAACGCGGATCTTGTGATTGGCTCCCGGTTCTTAACGAAGAGTAATGGCGTGCCCTCCCATCGCAGGATAGGACAAAAAACCTTAGATATCTTCACAAAAATCGGTTCTCGTCAGGATTGTACAGATTCCCAGTCCGGTTTCCGGGCGCTTTCATCAAAGGCGCTGGAAAATCTTGATTTCACCTCCTATGGCTATGGCATCGAATCCGATATGATCACCCATTTTGCCGAACGCGGTCTCATCCTTGCCGAGGTGCCAATAACGGTCCGTTACGAAGTTCCGCAAGGCCATAAGAAGAATTTTCTCGCCCATGGGCTTGGGGTTCTGGCAGGAATTATCAATCTTATCAGTTACCGCAGACCTTTGCTGGCGTATGGGAATCCAGGATGTATTCAGCACCGTTGCGGAGTTATACTCGGTCTTTTCTCATTTACTGAATATTTCATCACTTCAAGATATTCCCTTACGATCTCCTTGATGAGTGCGACCCTTCTTGGTCTTGGATTGCTGCTGATGATTGCGGGGTTGATTTTGAATGCGCTGGTGATCATCATGGCTAAGAAAGAAAAATGAGTATCTTAAACAGGGAATCGTTACAAGGGTGTAATTGAAATCGGTGTTTGTTGTTTATCATGAATTCTCATAAAATCTTTGTAACCGGTGGTGCAGGTTTATCGGAACCAATCTTGGCAGGGTATTGGGGAGATGGGAATATGAGGTTCTCGCGTCGATCTTAAGCACACATACTGGGACAAGTAATACCAAAGCAGATGTTTAGAATAAACGACAAATCAATTTACACAGACAATGCTTCCCTTAAAAAAGACGGGTGAGGACAGATAAAAATGTCAAATCTAAAAAACCAGCGGATTCTTCTGACCGGGGGAGCCGGATTTTTAGGTTCAGTTCTCTGCAAAAAATTATTGCAGCACGGTGCGCACAAGGATGATATTCTTATTCCCCGTAGTAGAGAATCCGATTTAAGAAAATGGGAAAATTGTGTTGCTGCGGTAAAAGATGTGGATATTGTTATCCATCTTGCTGCAAAAGTTGGTGGAATTGGATACAATATGAACTATCCGGGAAGTTTGTTTTATGACAATGCCATCATGGGTATTCAATTGATGGAAGCCGCCCGGCAGGCAAATGTGAAAAAGTTTACAGCGATCGGAACAATTTGTGCATATCCAAAATATACACCGGTTCCTTTTGACGAGAACCAGTTATGGTATGGCTATCCGGAGGAAACAAATGCGCCATACGGTCTTGCAAAGAAGATGCTCCTTGTTCAGGCACAAGCGTACCGGCAGCAATACGGTTTCAACGCCATCTACCTCCTCCCGGTAAATCTCTATGGTCCCGGAGATAATTTTAATACGGAAAGTTCGCATGTTATTCCGGCACTTATCAAAAAATTTTCAGAAGCAGTCCGGACAAACGCAAAAACGGTTGATGTATGGGGAACCGGAGCCGCTACTCGTGAATTTCTCTATGTTGATGATGCTGCAATGGCAATTACTTTAGCGACAGAACGATACAACAAACCCGATCCGGTAAATATCGGTTCGGGAAATGAAATTTCAATCCGGGACCTGGTGACCCTGATATCCGAACTGACGGGATTTACCGGGCAGATTCTCTGGGATGCCAGTAAACCTGACGGACAACCAAAACGATGTCTTGCGGTTAATAGAGCAGAGAACGAATTTGGTTTTGTGGCAAAAACCCCATTCAGGGAAGGACTTAATAAAACAATTCAATGGTACAATGAAGCCGTAGATCAAGGTACGCTATGAAGATTCTTGTCATCTGTTCAACTCTTGATTTGCAGTACAAATTAGGATGTACCCCCTCCTGGTGGCAGCTTTTAAAAGCCCTGCATGAAACTGGAAATGAAGTGATTGCCGTCCCGTTTCTTGGGGATCCGGTAGAATCGCTCTGGTGGCGTTGTTATCCCAACCCCTGCGCAGCAGAAAGCAAATTGTTTAACCGCTTTCTGGATTGGAAAAAGTCACGCGGCACACACACGACCTGTCAAAAAACTGGTCAAAAAAGCAACCCGTCATTTTTCAACAAATTTTCAGAGAACTACATACGGTCAAAGTGGGAAAAAACGTTGCTTTCAATCCTTGATAAGGAACGGGATATCGATGCCCTCTTTTTCATGAATGTCCCCTTGAATTTCATCAAGGGCATTCCGGAAAAGATCAAATCCACCTATGGGATTCCGGTTGCATATTATGATGGAGACATGCCCACCATTCTCCCGAAGTACGCTCCTGAACGCGGGTTTAAGTTTAATTATTATCTTGACACAGATCTTTCTGTATTCGATGCTTTTTTTACCAATTCCAAAGGTGTGATCCCCGATCTCAAAGCGCTGGGAGCAAAGAACGTTCATCCCCTCTATTATGCAGCGGATCCCGAATTATTCAAACCGGTGGATGTCGATAAAAATATTGAAATCTCCTTCTTTGGCTACGGGAGCGAGTTCCGGGAAGAATGGATGACAAAGATGATCATAGGACCTTCTGTATCATTACCACGCGTTAATTTTAATATCGGTGGCAAAGGATTTGGAATTTCTCTGGGTAAGGCAAGTCTTGTTGGGGATCTTTCCTATAGTGCATTCAGGGAA
>JAURZP010000259.1 GCA_030653335.1 Methanoregula sp.
TAATGACTCTTGCAGTTTTCCGAGATTTTCAAGTGCCGTGCCTTTTGCAAAGAGCGCTTCTTTGTCACGCGGGTCTATGTCCAGTGCCCGGTTATATGCATGTATGGCCTCGGTATTTCTGGAAAGATGTTCGAGGACAACTCCCTTGCTGCAGAGAGCCTTTTCATCGCGGGGATCGATGGCAATGACATGGTTATAGGTGGCTAATGCTTCTTCAAATCTCTCCATCGACTCAAAGACCGCACCCCGGTTATACCAGGCAGAAATGTTTGCAGGGTCTTCTGCCACTGCCCGATCATAAGCAGCCAGTGCCTCTTCATACCGCTTGAGTTCCTGAAGTATGCAGCCTTTATTGTACCAGACCACAGCGTTCTTTGGGTTTTTCTCAAGACACCGGGTGAATGCCTCGCAGGCTTCAGAATCATTGTGATGGTTCATGATAAAACGTTAACCTGTCGCCGGGTTCTGGCAACAGATGCGATTTTTCTTAACCTCTTACCTATGCATGGGTTTATTACCTTTCTCATCTGTGATATGAGTTAAGAGAAATATACATCAGCAAATTGAAGGATTTTTGCATGGCCGAACGAAGCGCTGACTGGATAAAACAGGCAAAGCGGGATCTGGAGATGGCAAAAAATGCCCGTGGGTCAGGCTTTTACGAGTGGGCGTGTTTTATCTCGCAACAGGCAGCAGAGAAAGGGGTTAAGGCAGTATACCAGTCAAAGGGTGGTTCTGCCATCGGTCATGGAATTGGATTTCTGCTGCGGGGACTAAAGGCTGAAAGGGTTGTCGTTCCCGAAAGTACGTTAAAAGCGGCAAAAAAATTAGATGGTAATTATATTCCCTCGCGGTATCCGGATGGGATGGCAGAGGGAACGCCGGGAGATCATTTCGATAAGGAGGATGCAGATGACGCGATCCGCAGTGCGGGAGAAGTCTTACGGTTCTGTGAAGACCTTCTGGCTTGACCGGGATTACATTAACCGTCAGCTCGGTGCTGCGGTCGATTCAATCAGGAGCGATCCAAACGTAATGAAAATCATCTTATTCGGTTCTTTTGCAGAAAATCGTGCGGTACCTGGGAGCGATGTGGATATCCTGATCATCCTTCAATCAGATTCCAGGCGGTTCATCGATCGGATAGTAACGTTTTTAGATACATTCTCAGATCTTGATATTGCAGTTGACATATTCCCGTACACTGTGGATGAACTGGATAACCCGGTTGCGGAGATTGCGATGCGAACAGGAAAAGTGCTGTTCGAGCGGTGATACGGTTTTACCGGGAAAACCTCCATAAACAGCGAAGTCATACACGGGACCAAAAAAAAATTGTTTGAGTTTACTCACTCACATTTTTTGCAGAGTTTTTAGCTACCGCAGGAACAGTCAAACAGACCATATCGTTTTTAAGCTTGCAGTTTTACCATTGAATCATGAACGGGCAGCAGAGTTCATCTCTTCATCATCTCTTGGCGCTGTTCGTGATAATCTATGGCTGTGCATTGCCAGCGATTGACTTTCCCCGGTACCGCAGGAAGATATCGGCAAACCGGACAGGCCGTCGCAATAGTGCTGATGACCGGATGCCGGTGACACAAAACCCGACCGGGAATATTTCCCGGAAGAATTACTGGTTTGGGGATTTGCCGGTCCGCTTAAAAACAAAAATAAATGAGA
>JAURZP010000267.1 GCA_030653335.1 Methanoregula sp.
AATTCATTCAGATTTTTTTAAAAGGTATTATGAAGTTATATCATGGAACACTACCAAAAATTCTGCCGTTTAACCGGGATCTGTTGAAGAAACTAAAAATCTTCTGGAACTAAAAGGCCAAATAAAAACTCCGGTATAAAATAATATAAAGGCATGAGGTAGATATGATCATAATGTCGTCTGATCAATCAGACCCTGACTCATAACGTCAGATGAAAAACCGAGAGACGAACGGGATGTTGATATGAAACTGCCTTTTGCATCAGATCTGGCAATATATGATATTTTTGAGGCATACCATGCCTGACCGGTGGTATTATATCGCAGGAATTGTCCTCATCCTGTGTTTAGGCAGTATTGTACTGATGACGTGGATCATCCCGCCGCAACCGGATCCTTCTCCCGCTCCGCAGACTGACAAGCTCGCCGAGATCCTGGCACGGGGCAAGATTGTTATCGCTTCCCAGACGAACTATCCCCCCTGGTCAGATCGCAAAACGGGGGCCATACGTACTGCAAACACAAAATGTGCTCCCAATGAATTCACCGCCGGTGAATTGACGGGCTTTGATGTGGATGTTGCAGTTGAAGTTGCCCGGCGGCTGGGTGTCGAACCCTGTTTTGTCACACCTCCACGGACACAGGTCTTCAGCGGCAGCTGGGCGGATGCGTGGGATATCGGTCTTGGATCGATTACGATTACGACAGAACGCGCAAAGGTGCTGTATTTTGCACAGCCATACAAAACCGTCCCTTCAGTCTTTTACGTGAGCAGGAACAATACAGCCTTTTCAAATATCAGCGATCTTTCAGGCAAACGTATAGGGGTATGTGCAGGCTGCATCCAGGAGCGTTACCTGCAAGGCTCGCTCGAAATACCGGGTGAGAAGATTGACTATGTGGTCAAAAATGCCAGTATCGTGGCTTACAACAGTGATCCTCTCGCGTTCCCGCACCTGGTCAACGGGGAACTGGACGCAGTCCTTGTGAATATGGGCAGTGGCCAGGCAGCAGTGAACACCGGTACACCAATAAAACTGCTGAATGGCCCTGTATTTTATAACTACGTGGCTGCAGCCATAGACAAAAAGAGCGCCAGAGACCCGGTCCCGTTCACTAAAAAAGTCACTGATATTATTCAGGAGATGCATCGGGATAGCACACTGCAAAAACTCATACAACCGTACTATGAGCAGGATCTCACCATTGAAGCGAGCAAGTTCAACATTACTGCTCTGGGGCAATTCCCCCCATAGCGAGTGTGCAAGATGCCACTCACCTTTTTAAATAAGAGTCTGACAACGCGGCTGGTCTGCTATTTCCTTTTGTTATCGCTTGTCATCGTCAGCCTGGTGGGATTTTTTGCCTACATTCAGGCAACAGAGGCCCTTAAACAATCTGTTTTCGACCGGCTTGAGGCAGTCTCCACGTTAAAGGAAGACGGGCTCAACCACTGGGTGGACGACCAGCTCCAGAATGTGGTCATGATCGCATGGCTGCCGATAGTCCGGGAGCAGACCGGAACGCTGCTCTCTACCAGGAGCTCCGATCCGGATCATAAAAAAGCCTATACGAGCCTTTCGGAATACCTGAATCTTGTAGTGACCCGGACCTCGTACTCAGAAGAGATGTTCGTACTCGATCTGAATGGTACAGTAGTCCTGTCGACTGACAAAACCCATGAAGGCCAGTCGTTTGCCAGTGCCCCGTTTTTTTCCGAAGGGCTGTCAAAGACGTTTGTACAGAATGTATACCCCTCACCCTTCAACGGCAGGCCGATCATTACCTTAGTTACACCGATGTTTGATCCGCAGGGGCGGCGTATCGGGGTGCTTGTATCTCATCTTTCCATGGCCCGGATTGACCGTATTATCCTCGAACGCACCGGCCTTGGCACGAGCGGCGAAACGTACCTGGTAGACCAATCCCATACGATTATCTCAAAAACCTCTATCCCGAAACAGGGACTCTCTGCCGGTAAGGTTTATTCCGAAGGTATTGACACCGCATTACAAGGCGGGCATGGTACCGGGCTTTACCGGAATTATGCTGGAATTCCGGTAATCGGTGTTTACCGCTGGAATAATGACCGGAAAGTGGCCCTGCTCGCCGAAATGAGCCAGGATGAGGCGTTTGCACCGGCCCGTCAGCTGGCGTGGTCGATCTTTGCACTGGGGATGTTCCTGTCAGTACTATTAGCTGTCGGGATGTACCTGCTGGCGCGCCAGATTACCCGGCCTATTCTTGCGATCACTGACACAGCCATTAAAGTGACCGAGGGTGACCTGAGCCTTACCGCGCCGGTCCTGACCGAAGATGAGGTCGGTGTGCTGGCCCGTGCGTTTAACCAGATGACCGCGAAATTGCGGCATACGCTGGAAGGTCTGGAACAGAATGTGGCAGAACTCAAGCGGACGGATGATGCCCTGCGGGGGAGCGAATCCAAATACCGGACTCTTGTCGAAAATATCCCACAGAAGATATTCCTCAAAGACAAGAATTCCACCTTTATTTCCTGTAACAAGAATTTTGCAGCAGACTTAAAGATCGATCAGGAAATGATTGCAGGAAAGACCGATTATGATTTCTTCCCTAAAGAACTTGCAGAAAAATACCGTGCTGACGATAAGCGGCTGATGTCAACAGGTCAGACCGAAGAGATCGTCGAGCAATACCTGCAGGACGGGGTTATGCGCTGGATCAATACGATAAAAACGCCGGTAAAGGATTCAGAGGGAAATATCGCAGGTATTTTCGGTATATTCT
The DNA here is from genome assembly GCA_030653335.1 of Methanoregula sp. GTDB lineage: Archaea > Halobacteriota > Methanomicrobia > Methanomicrobiales > Methanospirillaceae > Methanoregula. The sequence goes on from JAURZP010000267.1 coordinate 2,767, forward strand.
GGGATATTACCGAACATATGCGGGCAGAGGAAGCGCTGAAACAGTCAGAAATAAAGTACAGGGCGATCTTTGAGAACAGCGGAAACCCGTTAATCATCAGTGAAGAAGATACCACCATCGCACTGATCAACCGGGAGTTTGAAAAAATTACCGGGTGTCGTAAAGACGAGATCGAAGGAAAGAAGAGCTGGGTAGAGTTCATCGCAAATCCTGAGGTTCGTACGAAGATGACTGAGTACCACCGGTTGCGGAGGATCGATCCGAACCTTGCACCTGCATCCTATGAATCCCACATTGCCGGTAACAACGGCACAGTAAAAGATATCATTGTCATGGCGTCCATGATCCCCGGGACCCGACAGAGTCTTATTGCCTTTATCGATATCACCGAGCGCAAACGGTCTGAAGAGGAACTCCATAAACTCTACACTGAACTGGAAAACCGTGTCGAAGAACGCACGGCCGAACTCCGCCAGGTGCAGGAGGCGTACCACCAGGCAAATAAAAAGCTCAGCCTGATGAGCTCGATAACCAGGCACGATATCCTCAACCAGCTCACTGCGCTCCAGGGTTGTGTCCAGATAATGTCTGAGGGGTTGACCGATCCGAAATATAAGAAGTTGATCGAACTTGCAGAACGGGCAGGCGATACGATCTTCCACCAGATCTCCTTCACAAAAGAATACCAGGAGATCGGTATTAAAAGTCCAAAGTGGCAGAATGTGGGGGATACCATCACCCATGCATCCCACTCCCTCGGATTTGCCCGTATAGTCAAAGACCCGTTGATCGACAAACTCGAAGTTTTTGTCGATCCACTCTTTGAGCGGGTTGTCTATACACTTATTGAGAATACCCAGAGACATGGGATGCATGCAACAGAAGTCCATTTCTCAGGCAAGACAACCGATAGCGGACTGGTAATACTCTATGAGGACAATGGGATCGGGATCGGTAATGAGGACAAAGAGCGTCTGTTTGAACGAGGGTTTGGCAAGCACACCGGTTTTGGACTCTTCCTCTCCCATGAGATCCTCGCAATCACTGGCATCACGATCCGGGAGACCGGAGAACCCGGTCAGGGTGTACGGTTCGAGATAAACGTGCCAAAAGGGGCGTACCGGTTTTGCGGGTAGCACGAAATACGGTAGTAACCTAAGGAAACAACGGGTAATGGAAATACTTTTTATGGGTAATTGCTCAACAAAATTCATTCAAATTTTAAAAAAATGTGTTTGAAGCTATGTGACACTACAAAAAAATAGATAGGTTTACTGATGGACTGCCAGTAATCATGACACGGAAATCTCAGCCGGTTTCTCAATCAGTCCATCCTTTTTATACAACCGCACTGATCTGCTGTTGCCCGTACACACCCCGGCGGGCGCTGATGGCAGACTGTGCCGGAATCTTACCTATGGTTGCCAGACGCTCTTTTCCGTACATCACGCCACGGAGTGAGTTTAAGGAGACCGTGAAATTCCCGGTATCGAACAACTCGAGGTTCAGGGCTTTACCGGAGACCGAGACCTGTGCAAGCCCCTTTACTGCTCCAAGGTAGTATTGCTGCCACTGGTGGGTAAGCTCCTCCAGCTGTATAAAAACATGACCGGAGACCGCCTTTGAGAGATCAGAACGCCGTATAGCATACCGGGTTCCAAGGATATGGAGTTCGATCACTGCATGTACATTTCCTTCACTGTCTAATGCGCTGTACCCGGTTCGCTGGAGATATCCTGCTTTTTCCATCATACCCGACCACCTTTTTGTCGTAGTATTGCGTTGCAATGCGGGCTATATAACCCGTTACCGTGCGCAGGGTGAAAGTGAAAAATTCCTCTGGTTAAGGAGAGAGAAGCAGTGGTTCCAAAGAGGCAGATTCAATAAAAAACCGGGTCTGGCAGAGAGAAACAGCCCACTAAAAAGAAGCAAAGGCGATCAGGATCGGCCGGGTTTTTTGTCCATACAGGTGTTGAGCACCTTCTCCACTAAAGAGAGGGTGCCATTTATTCCCACAAAAGGGTCCGGGGCAAGCCGGATGGTTCCGCGCAGCGGTGGTGTGATACCGCAAAAGGCCCGGTCTCCACAGACAGAGCGTTCAAAGGATGACCCCATCACCAGATCCGGGTTATGCTGCCCGAGCAGGGATCTTACCCTTTCAAGCCCGGCAACCTGTTCAACCGGAAATTTCGATTCAGACGGAGCATTGCGAGAACCGATACACCGGATCTCCGCATCCAGGTACCGTTCAAGAGTCTCTGCTACATGCAGGGCATAGGAAAAACCGGCAAAGATTACAACAGAGGGGGGATCAAACCGTAGCAGGTACTTGTCACATGCCTTAACCATCCGTTCCTCCTGCTGTTCGAGCTCTGAAAAGACCCGGTCCACATCCGCATTCCCAAACACTTCCCCCAGTCTTTTGAATGTAGCCCCAACCGCTTTGAACCCAAGAGTCCCGCCACAATACTTGCCAATACCACTCAAAAAATCCTCATTAGTACCGACTGTATACGGTGAAGCATGCTGCACTTTTTTAAGCAGATCCTGTGAAAATACCGTCCCCACCGGAATACGAGCCATCGCCAGCAGTCGCATGATCTCCTGCACATTACCCGCATAGAATGGATCGAACAGGCAGACACCATCGATGTTCACACCCCTGACATCGGGATCGATCCGTGGTGCCAGTATCGAGAGGGCTTTTTTGTATCCCACCTCCACATCGCCGGAAAAACCCGGGCTGTCCACAAGGATCACATCATGTTTTTCGAGCATCGACCGGATATCCTCACCAAGAATTGCCGGAACACAGGTGGTGATGACCGCTATGCGTTTGCCACGGCCGGACAACCCCCCGATCACTTCGTTGAGCCGGTCCTCCGAGCCAAAGATGATCTCGTGCTCGAGAATGAATGTGCCATGCAGGGGAGCGTGAAGGAGCGTGGTAGGGTAGTAATAACAGCCGCTCGATCCGTGGATCACAACAGTCATCCCCTCGAATCCGGCAAGGCAGGCAGCAGCCCCGGTCATCGCACAGGGCCAGAGAGGATTGGTGCATTCAGGCATGAAGCTGGCGCCTCCAGCGATGAAGCATCCGCCGCACACCCGTGGTTCCAACCGGAGTGCCGGGACCGAGCGGGACACCGTTCATGCCCGGCTTTTTCATCTGCATCCGCAAGGCCTCTGCCACTTCAGAAGAAGAAGACACGCCATCAGGATCACTTATGGATGGATCAATCGATGCAGCCATACCCGTAAGATCGGAAAACTTTTCAAGGGTATCTCTCTGGAACAGGCGTTCTTTTTCAACGACTCTGCTGCAATCTATGCCAAAAGCAGCGGCAACTGCCTCCACAAACGAGATGGTGCCGGAAAGCCCAAGCGGGAAGGATGATATGAACGGGGTGCCAAAACGCTGCTTTAAGTAATCGCCCACCGGCGTAAGCGCTGGCTCTCTTAGGATATTGAGCCGGGCAGCACCAAGAGTCCCGATCTCATCGAATGTGATATCATGCACGTACCGCATATTTACGGGAATACCGAGCATATCGAGGAGACGGATTACCTCTGCATAGTTCTCCTCAACCTCGTATTCGAGATTCTTCTCTCCGATGATATTCACGCAGTCATTCACCATGCAGGGCTCAGCAGAACCAGCGATCGCACAGAGAGCATTTGCCAC
>JAURZP010000279.1 GCA_030653335.1 Methanoregula sp.
CAGGGAAATCGAAACCCGTGAATACTGATTACCCCCAGTACCATGATTCCAAAAGCGGACAATCGGTCTATACCACTGGCGATGACAGCACCTGGACAATCGGAAACAGATCCTATCACACAAACGAATTGAACACATGGCGTGTGAATGATAACGATCCGGCTCATGCTCAATATGAATCAATTGTGACCGATGAGATTATGCTGCCAGACCGTACTCTCCGCCTCGTAGGAGTTTATACCCTTACTTCTGATGAAAAGGCCTTCACACTATCCGTCTCTAAAAAGTTGTATGAGAACGAAACGCTGATCAGAGAAAAGACCTGGAATGATGTAATACCCAGAGATTTACAATAATTCTTTTTCTCTCATTTTTATTCAGTGGATGATTCAGAGTATGACTCATAGCATACCAGGTACGATTGAAATTAACCGGATGATCACTGGGATGAAGTCAGTGTGATTGCCCATCCGGCAATGGCAGCAGAGCCCAGACAGTCGCGTTTCTTTTGGTGTTTTTTCTTTGGTATCATACAGAAACACCCTTCAAATAATATTCCAATATCATATGCAGAAAGGAAATGGAGTGAAATGAATACACTAACCTATTGTCAATGCTCATTTTGTCAGGCTTTGGGGTGCAGGAAGACAAAAGATTTTGTAATGGGCGTATTCTGTAAATTGTGCAACGGTCCGATGCGCAGCATCACTGCAAACGAATATGACAGGAAACTGCACTATACCGCCACACTGCATGAAGAAGGATTGCTACCGGAACGTTGTCCAGTACCAAGCCATCCGATAGCATGCAATGAAAGTTCATTAAGCGAACAGGAAACGGATTTACCGGAAGAGGATAAAGAGCAGCGATGACTGCGCATGATTCGGATGGCTCGTAGTTTCCGTTAATGATTGAGTAGCAGTTTTTTTCGTTTTGTTCTGCCGCAAGGTATATGGATATTTTATTTTACTCATCGTTGCCTGCTTTGCAGTATCCGTTTACAAAAATGATGGGTTTTGCCCTACCAAAAAAAAAAGATCTAAAAAAAAGATGCTACATTACATTGATTAGGAAATATTTTTGGAACATGCAGAAATTTTTTATGCGAATTCTCTACAATTGGAAATTCTGTATTATTCCTCAAAGACAATTTTTAAATATTATAAAGTATAATTAAGAATTATACCTATAAACGGAGGTGGTTTGATATATTTCGGGTTTTGTCCCTATGCACTGCATTCCTAAAAAAGTACACATACTCAACCTGCCGTCAGGTCACAACGGCAGGCAAACCCTCCAGCCCCATAACAATATCATATAAATGACCTTTTTTTGTGCGCCTCACCTTTCATTGCCAGATGGGATGGGCTTGTACTCCGGAACCGTGAATCCAATAACCAGCGGTATGGTTGGCACACCCCGTGCATTAAACCCGAAGAACCGGACGGTT
>JAURZP010000283.1 GCA_030653335.1 Methanoregula sp.
GGAAAAGGGCACGGTAATCAGATAACTATTGAAGTAAAAAATCCTGTTGAATGGCATGGAGGTGAACGCATATGGAGGCAAAGACGTTGAATGAAATCCACAAACAAGGTATTGATGCACTCGTAAAAGTGCTCGGGCCAGTCGATGCGGTCCGGTTCCTCCAGATATATGATCCGGGAAGCGGCGATTATACCAAAGATAAGAAAACAGTGGCTTGAAGCGGATCCGGACAAATACCTCGCGGCGGTTATCGCTCACGGAAAGAAAAAATCCCGTGCATAATTTTTTTCATCGGTATCCCCCGCCTCCCGTTTATCGAGGCATCGAGCGGGGCAGCGGAACACTCGTACTCGAACCCTTTTTTTAATCCTGCCATGCCCGGAGCGAGGGGGCGGCCGTGTGGGGATACGGCATCAGGTCTTTCGTTTGAGGGTGTGGCGATGGGTTGTGCCTTATTAGCCGGTTAAACCATTGTTCCAGGCCTAAAAAAAACGCACAATCCCTGGACCTTTCAGAGGACCGCAATGATTTTTTTTACAATCATTTCAAAATCCTCTTTTTCGCAATCGATGGTTATTTCGGCATACTTCTCATACAGCGGGACCCTCTCGTTATACATTTCGAAAAGGGTCTCGCCGCGGGAGAGCACAATTCCCCGGGTCGTGATGTTCCTAAGTCTTTTTTCCATCTCCTCAAAGGAGATCTTAAGGTAAACAACAACGCCATCCCGTGTGAGATGCTCCATAGCCCTTTTACTAAAAACCACACTGCCCCCGGTGGCGATAACCGCATGGTGACAATGGAGAGACAGGATCGTTTTTTCCTCGATCGTTTTGAAGGCATCGGGCCCGTCCGTGTCGATAATTTCCTGCAGGAGTCTTCCCGTCTTTTTTTGTATCGCGATATCGGTGTCGATAAAATTCATGCCCGGTGTTTTTGCCAGGATCACTCCCACGGTGCTCTTGCCTGCGCCGGGCATGCCGATGAGGATGATGTTTTTCATTGTGGGATCCCTGTTTTTTGTTTTTCGGCTGTGGGTATATCAAATGTGCGAGGGGGAATCATACCTGAATCGTTACATTCCCCTTATAAGCCTGAACAGATCTCTCTGATGACAGAATACATATCACCAACGGATGTTGTCCCCGGAAAAACCTGCCGCGTTGCATGAAAACCGGGTTCCCTGCTCCAGACGCTATCCCAGGCAAATTCGATTGAGTCCTGAATAGCAGGTACAGAATATTCGATGGGTCCCCATGTAAACGGTGCGGGAATATTCGTCTGCCTTTGCAGGGCCCGGTTTATACAGGTGTCTAACGGAAGCACAAGCCAGATTACCGATACAGGGATTGTGGAGCAAAGAAGGTTTTTCCGGACTTCATTGACGTGAGGACCTCCTCCGGAAAATTCCAGGATTGCCGGTGTGGAGTTCCCACATATCTCAAGAAAATGGTCCCAGGCGCAATCCTCTCCTGAGACTGTACCGTCACCATAACGGATCCGGCATTCATCAATCGAGGCGTACGGGAAACCGGTATCCCGTGCCAGGTATTCCGCAAGAGTTGTCTTTCCGGATCCCAGCGTCCCGATTACCAGGATTTTTTGTGGGCTGATAACGAGCCTTTCAGCGTTTTTAAAAACCATGCGGGTCCATATCATTTCCTGTTCACAGAATATTTAGTTCGAACGGTAAATCCGTTTTATGAGAATCTCTGCTGCCTCTCCACATTCAGCACCTTCCCATATTAAATCTATAATTAGTTGTTGAATGAATACTACGGGCCAATCTTCAACCTCATGCTTTTCAAAAAAAACATGTTGGTCATTTAAATAAATCCTCACATTTCCTTTGCCAACATAGCCATTTTTTACCAGGTGAGTTTGCCATTTATCGACATCCTCATCTCTGATATATATTTGGTAATATCGGGGAAATAAATAATTTCAAATGATGTTTTCGGCAAAATAGCCCGTGAGTGCATATTCCATTTTGGCCGTTTTGAAAAGCATCTTTAGGGTTTTGAATATTGAATTCTCTATAGTAACCTGGACCAAATAGTTGATAAAGACCGGGGTTTTTTTGGAGCAGAGCAGGGGCGTTTTAACCGGGGAGGTCTTTTAAGGTCACGCCAAAGAGGAGATTTTTCAAACAAAATAAGAAAAGCTGGTTATTCAATCAGGGTTTGATCCGCTTCGCCCCTGCCATCTTTTCAAATACTTCGTGAGTCTTTACTATCGCAACCGGGTTCATCCATCATCTTTTGCAGCGTGAAGCCTGAATACAACCTTCCGGGACCGGTATGCCCGTTAATTAAAAAAAATCCGCGTCAAGGTCTGGTTTTTTTTAAAAGAGCGGAGAAATCACAATATCTATCATAAGCCAACACCTTATACTCAATCCGGAGAGGAAGGGTATGCTGGCGGAATTATTTGAGGTAAAAGAGACGGCAAATAAGGGAAAGGGGCTGTACGCCCGGCAACGAGTACCAAAGGGGACGATAATCTGTTTTGAGTCAGCCGGTTACCGGGTAATACCGGCAGAAGAATATGAGACAATGTCTGAATCAGCAAAAGAGCACGTTTATCGCAGGGATGATGGTACCTATATTGCACCGTCGGACGATTCAAAATACTTTAATCATTCCTGTGATGCAAATGTCTTAGACTCCCGGCTCGGATTCGATATTGTTGTTAAGGACATCCAGAAAGGCAAAGAGGTGACCTATGACTACAGGGCCTTCTCCTTTAAGGAAATGCAATGCCATTGCGGGGCAAAAAATTGCTGCAAATTTATCACGTACGAGCACCCGGTTCCGGAAAAGCTCCGGCTTTTCTGGGCAAAAAAGGTTGATTCTGCATTGAGACAGGTAAACAAAGTTACACAGCCGCTACAAGAGAAAGTCAGGTACAGGATCGGAGTGAATGAATAGGGGCCGGTACGATTATGGGGAGTGTTACTAAAAAGGGATTTGTAAGACAATAGATGAGGGTTAGGAAATTTAATTATGATTTGATCAGATATCCCGTGCCATTCTCTCAAACACTTACTGAATCTTCACCATCGCAGGAGTTTCCTGCTAACAATATCCCGGCATCTCTTCCACGTTTCGCGATACATTCTTCCTTAGAAAATTTTCCGCGTGCCATGCGAGCAAAAGTTACCAGGGCATCCTCACCGCCTGCAATTGGCCGTCCATCGTACGTCATTTGCGGAACAAGGACCGGCCGGACCTTCTTTATCGAATTGCTTCACCGGAATTTTTATGAACGCACCGTCCCCATCCGTGTCGATAATTTCCTGCAGGAGTCATCCGTTCTTTTTTTGTATCGCGATATCGGTGTTGATAAAATTCATGCCCGGTGTTTTTGCTAAGATCACTCCCACGGTGCTCTTGCCTGCTCCGGGCATGCCGGTGAGGATGATGTTTTTCATGGGGTTTCTCCGGAATTTATCATAAGCGTTTGACAATACCAATAAGGCTCATGGTGGGATTACCCGTTTTTTAAAATAAGTAAGATTTCCTGCTTTAGTAGGGGAAGATCCTGTTGCGCAGTACTCCAGACTTCATCCAGATCGATGCCGAAGTACTGGTAGACGAGCAGATGTCGCAATCGCGATAATATATTTCCACAAAAATTTCCTTATGCTGCTTCTGGAATTCCGGTGAGATACCGTTTGCTGCTTCACCGACTACCTGGATATGGTAGAGAACCCGGACCTTAAGCAGGTCTGACTGAATGAACTCCTCTTTTGTTATAGGAAGTTTTTCTGTGATACGCTGGAATAGCGTCGTCAATATCAAGGAGCCGTGCACGATCACTTCTCATAAGGGTACTGCTTCCTGTATCACTGAATTGCGGATCTGTTCCTTAAGACCATTGACTGATGCAACATCCAGATCGCAGCCAGGAAGTCCACAGAGTTCCCGCTGGAACGCGGCATGGGTAAGAAGAGATGTGCCGAAAGGAAACCCGACAAGGAAATCGATATCGCTACCATCACGGACTTCATGCCGGGCAACAGAGCCGAAGATGCGTATATCTTTTATGCCGAACCGGGCCGCAAGTACGAAGATCTCATCCCGTTTGGCCGCGATCAATTCGTAGTGATCCATTTTGAAAGTTCCTGTTACCAGATAGGTATACTGTTTACATTAGTAATGCATTGACCCGGTAATTCTGGAAAACCAGGGTTACATGAGTTTATGATGGCTACGTCTGGTTTACCCGAATCAGGTTGAGGTGATTGGATAAGGAGATCGACGTGTAGTGGCGCAACACCTGGAATCGTTATCTTTTTTCATCCTGCCGGAAATGTAGGGGGGAGGGGGTCATGTGTGGGGATTTAACGTTATCAACCAAGACGATCGCCCACTGCCAGCGTGGGCTTGCCCGGAATTAAAAAGTTAATTGAGATTCTCCCATGAATCCTGCGAAATCTTTCAGCAGTATCCCCTTTATGGATCGCGTCCTTTGGATCCGGAACGTCCTTGTTGCTTGATATTCCGGATGAATTCATCCATAGATGCATATGTTTTTACTTTTTCTTTTGCGAGGTTCACGGCAACATTTCTCATTTTTTTTACATACGCAGGCTTGATGACTGATTCCGGGGGGTAGTCAATATCCTCCCGGTATTCGATGAGCCATTTCCAGACCGGCAGCACCTGTATGACCGCATTACCCAGCGTAATGGTCTCCTCCTGGTGGTACGTGAGGATGAGACCGGCAGCCAGATTATGCATGGTCATCGCACCGGCAATGCCGCCAAGTTCCCGGTCCCGGTTCTCCCGCGTGAGTTCATAGCAGACCTGGATCGCGCCGGTTATCTTTCCCTTGTCTTCCGTGATAAAATCGCACTCTTTGGGGTTCTTAAAGAAATAGACGGATTTTCCCCGGCGCAGGAGCTCGATGAGTACGAGATTTTCAAGAATCCTGCCTTTGTCATCAGAAAACCGGAATGCGACAGCATTTCTCATGCCGGTATCGATACAGTAGAGTTTCTTCTCGTTGACGTACTGCTTTTTTAAGGAGAAATCGTACCGGAAGATCTCAAAGATAAGGTACGCCTCTTCTAAAAAACCGACATAATCCCGGACCGACACAACACTTTTGAACCCGAGCGTGTTTTTTAAGGCATTGTACGTTGCGGCATTTGCGGTATTGGTAAAGAGGTAGTGGGCGAGTTGCCGGAATCCCTTGACCTCCCGGATCTTAAACCTGCTGATGATGTCCCGGAAAAGGATGTCGTCATAGCACCGCTTGAGGTAATCCGTGTCGCCATATTTCAGGTACTCGGGGAATCCCCCGCCGGCGAGATACCGGTCGAACTCCGCGAGTATGGCGGCTTTCTTCTTCTCCGTGATCCGGTCAGTGTCAATCGATCTGAACAAAAGGCATTCCCGGAACGAGAACGGGTACAGGGTGATTTTGGTATACCGCCCGGTAAGGTGTGTCCCGAGTTCAGCCGAGAGGAGATTTGCATTGGAGCCGGTGAGGAAGACTTTGTACCCCTCATCATGGATCCTCCGTATGAACCGTTCCCAGCCGGAGACATTCTGGATCTCATCGATAAAGACGACTTTAATGCCCGGAGAAGTCTTTTCGAATACAAGCATCAGGGCGGGAAAATCTGACAGGGAAAAGTCCATGAGCCGGTCATCATCGAAGTTAATATACAGGAAATCGCTGTACTGCGCTGACAACTGGCGCATGAGCGTTGACTTGCCGCACCTCCGTATTCCGGTGATAACGACAATCGCATCGGTCTTTACGAATCGAACGGTTTCGATCTCCCGGGGTATACCGGGGTTGCGGGAAAGGAACGATTCTTTTTGGGTGAGTACGAGTTCTTCGAGCTGTGGGGCCGGGAT
>JAURZP010000299.1 GCA_030653335.1 Methanoregula sp.
AGCTCAATGGCACGGTAGTCATCGATCGCACTGGGGGCACGAAGTTCACGTTTACGTTCCCCAGACCGGCGGAACAGAAACCACCGGGGAAGGCAGATCCATGACAGGAAAACCGGATGAGAATGCATCAATGAACGGACAGCCGCTGAGAATGATACCGGATACGATTCCCGGCGTCGTCTGCCAGTTCAACGCAAGGAGAACCGGGGAGAGGGGGCCGGGCAGGACGCTGGCCGGGACAACCGGGACAGGCGATAGTATCATCGATAATGATGGCAGAGTACCGGATGCCAACCCGGACTATCACTGCCTGACCGTACATCGCACATGGGAAAAATTTTTAAGAGAGCGCGTGGCTAAGCGGGCAGCCGGCTTCGGCGATAAGAAGAATACTGAGGCTATCGTTCTCAATGCCGGAATAATAATCCGGAAGCCCGGGGGATATATTGACCGACATTGCTGATTTTACCTTAAAAGACATGGTTGAGATTTCGGCCGCACTACGATCGATGGGATCGGGTGCGGCCAGCATGGAAGAGGCTGCCGACAGGATTGTGCATTACCTGTACGATCATCTCATTGACAAGGACAGGAACAGGACATTTGTCCTGGTCCGTCTCTTCAAGACGCACCCGTACGGGGAACTCGATGTGAATCTTCAGGAATTTGCACGGAACGTGCTGAATGGCCCTCCTGAATCTCCTGAAATGAAATGTCTTGTCCTGCTGGCAAGTGCCGGCACACTGCCGGCGTGGCATACGCGGAAACAATCCGCAGGACACAAGGCAATTCCCCTCCCCAGTGAACACTTCATTGAGGCGTTTCCCATGGTCAGGCAGCTCATCCAGCAGCTGGGCCTTGAGGTCAATACGGTATTGCGACCCGATCCTGCAGTTGTCATGGATATGGCACAAACAACCTACAATGTTTTCCTTATCCCTGAAGCGGCCGGCAGCCCGTATGTACCCGCCCAGGATAACTTTGTCATCCCGTTCGGTATCCGGTCAGTACTCGGTTTTGGCGGTATCCTGCCTTCGGGAAATCTCTTTGCGATCATCATGTTTGGCAAGGTTACGGTTTCCCCGCAGACAGCAGACCTGTTCAGGTCGCTGGCACTGAGTATCAAGATTGCCATATTACCCTTTGATGGCGGGGATGTCTTTACCGGGTCTTATGAAAAACCGGACGTATAGAGGAGAAATTAACAGATGGATAAGAAAAATGTGATCCAGACGGTCCCCCAGCTGAAATCCATGGTGGCTGCCTTAACCCAGTTGCTGGAAGTGCAGGAGAAGGTCGTAAGCGGGCAATCAGAAGACTTGAAAAAGAACCTGGGGGCGCTGCAGGAGAGTCGGGAAAAGTACCGCGAGCTTGTCGAGACAACGGGCGACTGGGTATGGGAAGTGGATGAAAAAGGCGCTTATACCTATGCAAGTCCCCAGGTCCGTGACCAGATTGGCTATACCCCCGAAGAAGTGCTGGGAAAAACCCCCTTTGATTTTATGCCTCCTAAAGAGGCTGCCCGTGTCGGGGAGACCTTCATGAAGATCGTTACATCACAACAACCGTTCTCCTCCCTTGAAAATGCCAACCTGCACAAAGACGGCCGTATCGTCATCCTTGAGACCAGTGGTGTGCCGGTATTTCGCCAGGATGGGCAGTTTGGCGGGTACCGGGGGATAGACCGGGATATCACCGAACGGAAACGGGCTGAAGAAGAGATCCATAAGGCACATCAGGGTATCATGGAACATGACCGGTTCCTCCAGCGCCTAATCGACACCATCCCGAACCCGATCTTTTACAAGGACAAAAACGGGATATACATTGGCTGCAATACCGCCTTTGAAGGGTATATCGGGCTTTCAAAGGACCAGCTGATCGGCAAATCGGTGTACGATATTGCGCCAAAGGATCTTGCCGACATCTATTATGCAACTGACCGGAAACTTCTGGACAACCACGGTCTCCAGACCTACGAGTCGCGTGTGAAATATGCCGACGGCTCCATCCATGATGTTATCTTCAACAAAGCGACATTTACCGACCTTGAGGGAAATGTCGATGGTCTTGTAGGGGTCATCGTCGATATCACCGGACGCAAACAGGCCGAAGCGGAATTAAAAAAATATTCCGTGACTTTGGAAGATATGGTCACGGAACGGACAAAAGAGCTCAGGGAAGCACAGGAGCAGCTGGTAACAAAGGAAAAACTTGCTGTCCTGGGAAAACTTGCCGGGGGAGTAGGCCACGAGCTGAGAAACCCGCTGGGCGCAATCAAGAATGCCGCCTATTTCTTAAACATGGTGCTCGAAAACCCGGAACCTGATGTAAAAGAGACCCTTGAGATCATGACCCGGGAGGTGGCACGCTCCGAAGATATCTTAAGCAGCCTTCTTGACTTCGCCCGCCCGACCGTCCTGACTATCAGGAAAGTCAGGATCAATGATGTAATCGCTGAAGCCGTCGCCCGCAACCCGATACCGGAAAATATCACGTTGACCCGCACTCTTGATGACACCCTGCCGGATATCATGGCAGATCCCGATAAACTCCTCCAGGTCTTCACCAACCTGATCACGAACGCCTGCCAGGCCATGCCCGGTGGAGGAACTCTTGCGGTCACCACAATGTCCCCGGCTGAAGACCGGGTGAGTGTGTCGGTCAGGGATACCGGAACGGGCATAACTGAAGAACATATGAAACGGCTCTTTGAACCACTGTTCAGTACAAAGGCGAAGGGGATCGGGCTCGGGCTGGTGGTCACGAAGGCGATTGTCGAGGCGCACCAGGGCAGCATTGATGTCCGGAGCGAAGCCGGGAAAGGTACTACCTTTACCGTGACACTGCCGGTCGGCATCAAAGGAGGATCGTGACATGAGTGTAAACTCACGGGTCATGATCGTCGATGATGATGAAAACCTGTGCAGGACGCTAAGCCTCATCCTGAAACGGAAAGGGTACGATGTGACGGTTGCGCACAGCGGCCCGGAGGCGATCGGGCATATCAGGGAGCAGACCTTTGACATGATATTCATGGATATCAAGATGCCGGGCATGGACGGGGTTGAGGCCCTTGAAGAGATCCGGAAGATCAGGGCCGACGCTGCCGTCACGATGATGACTGCCTACGCGGTTGATGGGCTTGTGGAAAAAGCATTGTACATAGGTGCACAGGGGGTCCTTTATAAACCGGTTGACCTGATAAAAGTGATGAGCACGATCGATAATGTTTCCCGGAAACCGGAAGGTCTGAACATCCTTGTCGTGGATGATGACCCCGGGACCGCGATCACGCTCAAAAATATCCTTGCACGACAGGGTCATGCCGTCAGTACCGCCTCTTCCGGCGAGGAAGCCATAAGGATGGCACAACAACAGACGCCGGAAATCGCATTGATCGATATGAAACTCCCCGGTATCAATGGCCTGGAGGCATACCTTGCAATGAAAAAAGACCATCCGGGTATGACTGCCATCATGATGACCGGGTACCGGCAGGAGATGACCACGATGCTCGAGACTGCACTGGATGCAGACGCATACACGGTGATGTACAAGCCCCTTGAAATGGGCGCCCTCTTAAAAATCATGAACGAGCTGTCAATGAAAAAAACAGGGATGAACTTCGCAGGGTGATATGATGGATGAAAGGGATGAGATTCTTGTTATTGATGACGATGAAGGCACACGAAAGACCCTTTCGCTCATCTTAAAAAAGAAGGGATTTGACGTCATCACTGCCGGGACCGGGGAGGAGGGGCTGAAACAGGCAAAAGACAGAAAGATTGCAGTAGCCCT
>JAURZP010000304.1 GCA_030653335.1 Methanoregula sp.
AACCATGGATCCAGACGAAGGGGAACTCACACCCGGCCAGATGGACCGGTTCGATCTCTGTGTCCGTCTTGATCCCATTGCGGAGGAGGACAAACGTGCGGAGATTGTAAAAAGACACCTACGGTTCGAGCAATCGCCAGATGAAATTCTCCGCGAGTTCGGGCCGGAAACCGAAGCACTGAAAATAACGCTTGAGACTACACGGGAACGTATCCCGTACGTGAGCTTACCAGATGGCCATGCCGGCCTGATCTCATCGCTCTGTCTCGAACTCGGGATCGCCGGACAGCGGGGCGACCTTGCGGTGTCACGGGCGGCAAAGGCACTTGCGGCACTGGACGGAAGAGACGAGGTTGTCTTCGATGATATCAAACTCGCCTCCCTGCTTGCTCTCGAACATCGCCGGCGTGATATCCCCGACTGCCCCCCACATCCCCCGCCATCGCAGGATAAGGAGGATATGGACAAGAATCAGAAAAAGGAGCCGGAATCTTCGGATTCAGCGGCTCCTCCCCGTCGTAATCCCCCGCAGCATTCGGATACGGATGACCCGCCTGAACAGAACTCCCCGGTACCGCCACCGCCCGTATCTGAACAGGTCTTTGAGATTGGGTCGACGTTCGATGTGATCCACTACCTTGACGAGAAGGCAAAGAAAGCAACGCGCAAGCAGAAGAGCGGGCGCCGGACCCGGGTTATGAGTGCCGATTCTTCCGGCCATTATCGTTCGTTCCGGCTGCCAGGTAAGAACCGGAACGATATCGCAGTCGATGCAACGCTCCGGGCGGCTGCTCCGTACCAGCAGATCCGGGAATATAGCGGCCTTGCGATCTCGGTAAAAAAGCCAGACCTCCGGGAGAAAGTCCGGGAGAAGAAAGTTGCCCATACCATTCTCTTCCTGGTCGATGCAAGCGGCTCCATGGGGGTACGGAAGCGGATGGTCGACGTCAAGGGAGCGATCCTCTCTCTCCTCATTGATGCGTACCAGAAGCGGGACCGGATCGGCCTGATGATCTTCCGCGGCACCAGTGCCCGCCTGCTGCTGCCCCCTACCCGAAGTTCAGACCTCGCCGCGAGAATGCTCCGGACCATCCCCACCGGGGGCATGACCCCCCTCACGACGGGCATATCCGATGCCCACGCACTCCTGACGCGGGGGAGATATGCCGGAGCAGGAGAGAACAAATCGATTGTCATCCTTACCGATGGCAGGGTGAATGTCGCCATGAAGAACGGCTCGCCATATGCCGAACTGACCGATCTCGCACGGAACATTACCGGCTGTGGTATCCGGTTCGTTGTCGTGGATACCGAATCCGGTTTCCCCCACCTTGGCCGGGCCCGGGCACTGGCCGGGGACCTTGAAGCCACCTATTTCCGGCTCGAAGATCTAGGCAGTCGCGGGCTTGTGGCATCCGTACAGAATACTGTCTATAATAATGGGTGAACCTGATGGACCAGAAATCGAAGAAAAAAATGTATTTTGCAATTCTAGCCGCGACCCTCCTTGTTTTTGTTGTTGTTGCAGCAGGGGTTATGATCCTTGGCCACAATACAATGGATAAGACCCAGACGCCCGGTATCTCACCGGGAACTATATCAGATTCGCGCGACCTCTTTCCCGACAAGGCCTATCCGGAATATGCCCGGGGATATTCCGTTGAGTACCACGGGACCTACAAGGTGGTGCAGATACATGATCCCTGGGGACGAGCAGTTGAGAACCATACATATCTCCTTGTACAGCGGGGAGAAAACGTCCCCGGGGGGTATCCGGGTGCCCGTATCTTTTACGTCCCGGTCGAGTCCGTTATCACCCTGACGGTCCTGCATACAGCCTACATAAGCGAACTGAACGAGACCTCTACCCTCGTGGGCCATAATGCAATAAATTCAGTCATCGGCGAAGCATTCCGCAACCGTGCAGCGGCGGGGAAGATTACGGAGGTCGGGAGCGGGACGCTCTCGATGAACAACATCTTTCAGACCGAGAAGATGATCGAACTGGAACCCGATATCGTATTCTGCAATGCCAACGGGAACCCGGAGTACGACCGCCAGAACAAACTTGAAGAGGCTGGTCTCAAACCGGCAATTACGGCAGAGTCAAGCGAGAGCCACCCCCTTGGCAGGGCAGAGTGGATCAAGTACTATTCCCTCTTCTTCAACAAGGAGAAGAAGGCAAACGAGATCTTTGGGAGGATTGAATCCAACTATACGGCAATAGCAAAAAAAGCCAGGAACATCAGCAACCGGCCCACACTCTTCTCCGGCATGGAGTATCAGGGCACCTGGTATGCCCCCGGGGGAGGCAGTTACACGGCGCAACTGTTCCGGGATGCCGGCGGGGATTATATTCTTGCAAACGATTCCAGCAGCGGG
>JAURZP010000329.1 GCA_030653335.1 Methanoregula sp.
TGCTCATGGGAGAGTGCTCCAGAGTGGTGCGACCATTTGAGCAGATCGAACCACTGCTGGCGTTGCTGGAGATTTGATAACAACAACTGCCTTTGGAATGGACCTGATCTCTGCGGGCAGATCGGTCTGTTTGACAACAACTGCCCATTTGCGTTCCCGCTCCAATGACGCTTTTCCGGTATCAGATAAAGACTGCTCCACCGGAGTTGCTTTCTTTTCAGTAGCAGCAAGTCGCTCCTCATCATTCATGTGGTCTTCCCACTCATCGGCAAGAGCAGTTCGGGCCTGCTGGATCTCATATGATAGTGATTCTGCTCGTGCTTCTGCTGCTGTCTTGTCTTTCTCTAGTGTATTTACCTTCTGTTCAAGTTCCCGCTGCCGGGCGAGCACCTGCTCGAAATCCTGGGTAAGTTTCTGGATCTTTGCCGCACGCAGATCATCGTGCCGTTCATGATCTTTTTTTACCGTTTTAAACTCGATCTCAACATGCTCCTTTGCATGGGCAGCTGCACGGGCCTTTTCTGCTGTCGCTGTGTGCAGCGCCCTCTCCTTTTCAAGGGCGGCTTTTAATCCTTCCCTCTCTGCTGCTGCCCGGGCAATCTCGCCTTTTAGCTTACTGCTGTCCTGTGCAGTTTTCTGCAGGTTCACCTCAGCGGTGCGACGGATCCTCCGCTCGGTCTCAAGTTCGGCTTTTGTCCGTTCCAGATCATCAGAGAGCGACCGTGCCTGCTGACCGGTCTGCTCCTTTCCCTGAACAACAGAGTTCAGATCGTGTTCCAGTTGATCGATCCTTACAGAGGCTGCATTGAAATCTGCCAACAGGACAGATGTGAGATGGGTGGCGGCCTCAAGGTCCCGGTTCAGACGCATGAGATCATTTCTGTGAACATCGAGATCGGATTTGGTCTGGTCATGTGCTCCGCGAACCGATTGTAAGTTGTCATCCCGCACCCTGATGGCCGCATTCAAATGAAGTTCAGCAGCAGCCCGCTGTTCTTTCTCATCATCGAGAGCAGAGCGGGCTTCATTTAATGCTGATTTTATTGTTGCCAGTTCTTCTGCCAGTGAACGGGCCTGCTCACCATTCTTGTCCTTTGCCTGCACGGCTGATTTTAACTCATGTTCGAGTTCTTTGATCCTTGAAGAGGCGGCAGTGATGTCTCCCTGAAGTGTTGACCGTAGTACTGTTGCAGTCTCGATATCACGGTTCAGCCGTAAGAGATCATTTTTATGCAGATCGAGATCAGTTTTTACGTTTTCGTGCGCACCGCGAATCGATTGCAGATTTTCATCCCGCTCACGGATTGCTTCAGTTAACCGTTTTTCAGCAGTTGCATGTTGTTCTTTTTCAGCGTTCAGTGCGGATAGTACGCTTTCTAACTGAGCGGTGAGAGTACGGACTTCTTCATTGCTTGCTTTGTTAAGGAGGTCTGCGTCAGCGATCTGTTTTTCAAGGGATTGGACCTTCCATTCACGCTCTTCAATCTCTACCCGGGTCTCATTGAATGCGGCAGTGACAGATGCT
>JAURZP010000338.1 GCA_030653335.1 Methanoregula sp.
AGGGCATCGCACAACGCCATCAGCGCATCAACCTTCGCGACGATGTGGTGTTGTGTGGAGTACGGGAGACCGGATCAATTTACATTAAGCAATCCAGATTCCGAAATGAGAGAATAAACATCATTCAGTAATGTAAGCGAAATATTTGTATCAACACAATCCGCACATAACATGCTGCGATTTATTGGTACAAGTAATCGGGCCCAATAGGGAATCTGACACCGCCTTTTTGGGATATTCCGTGTGCAGGATCCCAACATACGGCGCCGTAAATGCTGGAGCCGATTCTCAATATTCAGATTTGGCATCGATAATGTCATAATTCTGAGTTTTGAATCATCAGAGGAATATTTGAACCGTATCGCAACTTTATCAATAATATCACCATTCTGCAACCTGACATTAAATGCTGTACTTAAAAACTGCACCGGGTTATCGAAATATACCGTGAAATTAAATTTTGAACCGATTCCAAGATCATTGTCGAGCAATTCAAAACAATTTCCATATCTTTCCTGAATTAATTCCTGAATTCTTGATTTTATCTCATTTACGGATAATTCGGGTTTGATATCAACGATGAAAAACTCATGTTCTTCATCGATTGGTTCCATTCGTTTCTGGTAAACGTAAATGATCTTCTTATGCTCCTTGTAGTACTGATCATGGTCATCGATAATTTTGAGAAATCTGAAAGAAATTTTCGGATAATCTCTCTCAAGTGTATCGAGTGCACTCTTCAATGCCATGTACCCGCAGACTTTTTTGAATCCTCCCAACATTTTGAATTTGAAGGGGGATATCGTCAGAATTTTTCGTGTCTCCGATCCCGTTGTAATGGCATCGGTCAGGAGGATATTGCTTCGATCAAAATTAAAAAACGAGAGGAACCGGTGTTCCATTGAATAGGGGCCCTGGTGGTTGAGCGGTTTAATGGAGATGATATTCCGCATGCCTTTGATGCTGTGGAGGTATGGATGGAAAAGGTTCAGTCCCTTCCGCTCAACAGCAATTATGTTTGTCTCTTTATCCTGAACCACCTCCTTATTGAAGAACGGGAGGAGCTCATTATCGATTGCGTTTGCTATTCTTTTTGACTCTTCATCGGAGATATGACCGAACTTCTGTTTGAGTGTGATCATTTCCTCGATCGAAGAATCATTCATATACTTATCATTTTTTTATTCTCATATTTATTTATCCAGAGTGCTCTCCGAAAGTGTCAGACGTATTTTTCTGACACCCCAAATTTGACCCAAATACCCAAATAATAAACTATATATCCAGAAAAGGAGACACTAGTGTCTGACCTGCTTTGATGGTCGTGTTCCTAGGGAAACTATGGGAACAGTCAGAATGAAGTGGGAAAATGGCAGCACAATACCTTCTCTCCTACTGAGACCCACGGTGATTGATGAATTCCCCAAATACGGGTTTGATGCAGGAGGCGAATGCCGAATGGCTACTATGGTAAAAAATCCCTTGTCTAATGAACTGAAAGTGGCAACCGAGATCTTCGGATGCCAGGAGCGGGGAGAGAAGGTCTGGCTTGGTAAACTCCAGGCAAGCTTGAACGGAGAGATCAGTAAGAATACGGTCTCTGCGGCACTGGATACCCTATTTGACTGGGGTATTATCAAGGCAGAGTATGGCGAGACGGAAAAAGGAAGGGCGGGCCGGCTGCTGATGATCAGCAACGAGTCAACCCCCATGATTAAAGAACTCTACGAAAAATACTGGAAAAACCGATAAGCCGTGAAATATGGATACCTCTATTTTTCCCAAGTATGAGTACAAGGGGATAACCCATCCTCAGAAGACCATACTTGTCGCGGTTTCCAAATATGCGGAAGGTTTCCTGCGGTTTGCGCCGCGGAAGATCCAGAATTTTCCCTCCCACGGTGTTGATCATTCAGTCAGTATTATTCGGATGATCAATTCCTTTCCTGAAGAATGGGGGATCAAACTCACGAGAGCCGAGCGGTTCATTCTCTACGCCGCAGCATGGCTCCATGATATCGGTTGTGTAAAGGACCGGACCCCGCACAACAAGATCTCGGTCGACATCCTCATGAACAGCGAGAGCATCTGCGACTTCTTCAACAGCCTGGACAGTGACCTGCTCTTCATTCTTGAGTACGTGATCGAGAGCCATTCCTCATCGTATGACATCAGCACGGTCCCGGTGAAGCGGGGGGCAGTACGAGTCCGCCTGATCTGTGCGATCTTCCGGTTGCTCGATGCATGCGAGATCACGAACTTCAAGTGTCCTAAATCGGTCTACACCGAGATTAAGGATGACCTGAAAACCTCGGATGGATCGGTCGATACTGATGCCATTGAGTTCTGGGAAGGGCACATGAACATCAAGGATCTCGGCTTCTTCAAACCGGAGATTGTTGTTCTTGTCAATCAAGCCCGTAAGAGCAGGAAGATCACGGACCGGCTGGTCAAAGAGATTGAATCTGTGCAGGAGATATTCCGTGAAAATGGGATGGATGTGCCGGTTGTGAAGGTCAAGGCCAGGACTGTGGGGATTGATTGAAATGACAAGAACTAGGTGTGATAACGATCTTGAATGAGGACGAGTTAAAGGCAGCTTTTTTTTATTTGTAGCATTACTTTTTGTACTTCTTTTAGCGGCTGCGATTCTGCAGAGCAATCCAAACTTAGGATCGTTTAGTTCGAACTGGAATTTCACATTAGAAAAAATAAATCAAACCTTTTCCTTTTTAGAGATTGGTAAATAGTAGACCTTCATCCCGCCACCAGCTTCACAACCGCCCCCGCCAGACGCGCCTGCACACCCGCCCTCTCTTTCAAGCGCGATTCTAGGGCATCGCACAACGCCATCAGCGCATCAACCTTCGCGACGATGCGGTGTTGTTCGGCGAGCGGGGGGAGGGGGATAAGGGCATTTTTAATTTTAGATCCGCTGAAGTTGGCCTGCCCGCATTGCTGCGTAACCTGTGGCTCAATCTGTGATGTTCTAAAGTAACTCGCATTGAGTGTAATATTGACAAAATCTGGATTGACCAATTGAGGGAAAAAGGAAATTCTGATCAGATATGAAGCGAAAGTGTATTGATCGTCCTCACCTTTGAATATCCCAGCCTTTCCGACGAGTTCGTAGCTATTTGTCCTGTTAATCAGGATATCATTATTTTGTAAATAAAGGCGAGGCAATTCTTCCATGGAATTTGGAAGATATTTCAAATTTTCATGAATCACTTTCCCGTTCTGGATATTATTCATCCGGAAAACTGGAACCGAATTTTTGCCGTAAGCGGTTGTGGAGGGCATCGCTTTTTCTGATGTTCCATACTCCACAATTTTTGCAGCATCGTTAATTCTGACCCACTTCCACGAATCCGGTATTGCGAAGGGGGGCTCAGCATCAAGTACCGGTTCAAGAGGCTTCTCGCGTTTAATCTCCCCTTCTTTCACTAAGCGCTCTTTCTCTTTTCTGATTCTCTCCAACAATTTTTCCGCAGGCTCATCTTGCGACATTTGTTGCATTAGTCTTCCGTGAACAGCTAGATGAAAAACTGCCTCCCGGAGCACCGCCACATTCTCCGGGCAATCAAGGATCAGATCGAACGCATCGCACACCTGCGCCCAGTGCCGCCCGAACTCCTCCGGGCCCTCTGCGTTCTGCAACCCTGTAAGACTCGCGGTCCCGAGACGAAGGCGGCCCGCCCGCTCCTGCTGCTGTCGGGCTTCGAGCTCATCGCAGAGCGCCATGAGCCGGTCGACTTTGGCGATGATGCGTTCCTGTTCAGCGAGAGGGGGGAAGGGGATTAATAAATCTTTGAGAACTTTTTTACTCAAACCTTCACGAGACATTCCAACTTGGACATCCATGATTCTGTTTTGAAAATACGGAGAAATAATGCAATAATGAAGATATGATCTAATTTTCTTATCAACGGTCCGAATGATCGATACGTGCTGATTTACGTTTCCTTCATCAAAGTTATCTGGGACTATGCAACTTCTTCCAATTGAGGCCCCAGTTATGTTCAATAAAATATCTCTTGGTTGAACAACGGTGAAATTCATTGTTTGATGAATCTCATTTGATATTCTTGCAATTCCTTCGAGATATAAACCGTCATTCCAGACATTTTGGGAACGGATGAATTTGATTCCGTTTTCCTGATAAACAGCCCTTCCACCTTTAGGTGTACTACCGGAACCAATTTTTTGAGTTAATTCTCCCAATCGAATCCATTGCCACGTTTTTGGAATAGGAAATGAAATTTCATCCTCTTTTATCGGCTCATATTTTCCGTCGCTTTTTATCTCCCCACTTTTTACGAGTCGCTCTTTCTCTTTCTTGATCTTTTCCAGCAGCACACTCGCCGGCTCATCCCCCGCATCCTGCGTCCCGAGTTTCCCCTGCACCGCGAGCTGCAAGATCAGTTCCCGCAGCCGGGCGATGCCATCCGGTGCGGTGGCGAGTGTGGCGAAGTGCTCGAAGAGGAGAACGGTGTTTGTCGAATGGTTGGCAGTCATCGTAAAAATTCCCCAATGTTCCCACGATCGGTATTCTGAAATAATCGCAGTATGCCCCGTATTACCGTATTACCGCAAAAATTGCAGTTAAAATTTCTCCAATAAATCTCCAATAGATCCCCAATACAAGAGTCTGTCACACGAATCCGGAAGCCGTTATTTGTTAAATCGTGCCTTTGGATGGGTGTTAGATTATTCATTGTCCACTTCCAAAAATTATCTTATAATC
>JAURZP010000354.1 GCA_030653335.1 Methanoregula sp.
AACCGCTCTTGGTTATACCCGGTTCTATGAGATCGTAAAGAAGATGGATGCGCTGCGTCTTATCAACCTACAGTACCGCGATGGAAAGGGCAGAACCCGGATTATTACTCTCCGCTATGAGCCGGTAAAGGTGCTGGAATACCTTTCTTAAATTCCGGATCTTTTTAAAAAATATTATCTATTCCCAAATCATCTTTTATGATACAGAGGGTTTTTGTCGATGCTGAGTGTAAACGAACTGGGACTGGAAATTTTTGATAATCTGGCAGATCTGGCCGAAGAATTCAACGCCTGCTATCATGAACTCGATAACGGGGCACGGATTGTTGACTGTGGTGTAAGCGTACGCGGCGGCTATGCAGCCGGCAGGGCTTTTACCGAGATCTGCATGGGCGGTCTTGGCGAAGTGAACTTCCGCATGGGACACATCAAGGAGTTCCCGATGCCCTTTATCGATGTCACCACTGACTTTCCGTCAATCTCCTGCCTTGGTGCGCAGAAGGCCGGTTGGACTGTCAAGGTGGGCAACTACTTTGCGATGGGCAGTGGCCCTGCACGGGCGCTCTCCTTAAAGCCAAAGCACACTTTCGAAGTCATTGAGTACGAAGATGAGTATGACAGTGCGGTGATCTGTCTTGAGAGTGACCACCTGCCCAACGCAGAGGTTATGCAAAAGATTGCCGATGAATGCAATATTGATGTGGCCAATGTCTGTGCAGTTGTGGCACCCACGTCCTCCATGGTCGGCTCGATCCAGGTGTCCGGCCGTTGTGTGGAAACTGCAATCTACAAACTCAACGAGCTCGGGTTTGACACAAAGAAGATCATCGCCGCTATGGGAACCGCACCGATCCCACCGGTGCGGGGAGCCAAGCTTGCGATGGGTGTCACTAACGATGCCACGATCTACCATGGCCGGATCAACCTCACGATGAATGCACCCGAGATCAAGGACTACCTCGCAAAGATCCCGAGCAGCAGTTCCAAGGGATACGGCAAACCGTTCAACGATATCTTCAAGGAAGCAGGCTATGATTTCTACAAGATCGATACCTCGCTTTTTTCACCCGCAGAAGTGATCATCAACGAGATCTCAACGGGCTCTGTCTATCACGTTGGTGCAGTGAACCCGGATGTGACGTTGAAGTCGTTTGGGTTGCAGTAAAATTTTCTTTTTTAAAAATTCTCCGAAACAAAGACCGTAATTTCCGTGGCGAATTCGTTTTTTCTTAAAGTGTCCGGTTAGATCATGATTTTAAATAAAACTGTAAGGCATCATTATTTTTCTCGCCATTTTAATAAATGCTACCCGCAATCCAGTTTTTTGGAATTATATTGGGAGTAAAAGATTTTCTGCCATGATCGTTGTCGGAGTTATTCGGCGAATGCTGGTCGGAGTGCCAGTGGGGGTTTTGAGTATGATGGTGATCAACTGGTTGGGAACTATCGGCGCCTTAGGGTTAACGCGAATGACAAACTGCTCTTCGTATTCGATCCTGTTATTTGGATTGCCGACCTCTTTTTGTACAGAGAGTATCGCCCATTCTCCTTGTGGGGGATCGCCCCGGAACCCCGCGACAGGTGAGATTGTTTCAGTCCGGATTGCATCCGCGTATACGATGATCAGTTTTTCCATATCAAAGGTTTTTATATCGGGTGCAAGACCGACCGTAAACGTGATCGTATCGACCGTGCCCCGTGGTATCCCCAATCCGGTAACATCCCCAAAAACCTGCAGCACCTGACCGGGTTGCAGGCTGCCCTGAGGTTTTATTGCAGCAGGTACCGGGGCTGATGTGTCCTCTCCAAGACAGCCGGCTGCAAAAATGCCAGATACCAGTACGAGAGTCAAGAAAATAAAATGCCACTTTGCCATGGATTGTCCTGTCATCTGGTGTAGAGAAACTGTGTGTGGGTACTTAAAAAAGCAATTGTATCTGTCATAAAATAATCCATGGCAACCCCGTTGTAAGTTGTATCATTAGTTATCGGTAAAAGAAAAAGCGGAGAGTGAGAAAGAAAATCAATGTCAGAATTTTTTAGTCGTGTCCCGATGAGAAAAAACGTGACACTTTTATTCGATCGTGCCGGCTGGATTTTTTCCACAGTCTCATAGGTTCCATACCTTGAAGTGAACAGTCAGCGATATTTATTCAGAATCCTATGAATGCGGCCCCATTGGACAAACAATCGCTTGACAGGCTCAAAGAAAAGACTGCGCGGCTATCGGTTCTGTCCAACACCTGTCTGGTACTGATGAAATTTGTTGTCGGGTTTGCAATCGGTTCGGTCAGCATTATTTCAGAAGCTATCCACTCCGCTATGGACCTGATCGCTGCAGTGATCGCATTTTTCTCGGTGCGGAAATCCGCAGAGCCCCCGGATGCTGCACATTTATTCGGGCACGGGAAGTTTGAGGATATATCAGGTCTTATTGAAGCCCTGCTCATCTTTATAGCAGCGATCCTGATCATCTGGGAAGCCTTATCAAAACTGCTGGGTGAACCTGTCGAGCATTTCACCCCGGAGCTGCTCATTTATGGTATTGCCGTTATGGGTATCTCGGCTCTCGTCAACTGGTATGTCTCCCAACGGCTCATGAAGGTGGCAAAACAGACCGAGTCCATTGCGCTCGAAAGTGATGCATGGCACCTGCGGACGGATGTGTATACTTCAGTCGGTGTGATGGTCGGACTCGTCTTAATCAAGTTAACCGGCATCGCCATCTTCGACTCGCTCTTTGCGCTCGGTGTCGCAGTTGTGATCATGAAGGCGGCATACGATCTCACTGTCCGCTCGTTTGCCGATCTGATCGACCACAGCCTGCCAAAAGAGGATAACAGGCGCATTGAGGAGATCATCTGCGAACATGCCAGTATTTACGCAGGGTTCCATGACATCAAAACCCGCCGTTCTGGCCCGGAGATCTTTATCGAATTCCATCTGGTGATGCCTGGGGCACTAACTGTGCTGGAGTCCCATGATCTTGCGGATCACCTGGAATCCGATCTCAAGACCGAGTATCCCCGTGCGAATATTACAATCCACATAGAACCGTGCAATGAAGGGTGCACCCGGTGTGGTTCGTTCTGTACATTTTATAAAAAAACAAACGGGATCAACCCTCCCCCTAAAAAGATTTGACCCCTGTTAAAAGTATACTTTTTTAATTTCAGGAGCACAAAAAGATTATTCTGACTTTTTCATTATGAGCAGGAAGGGCAACAGTAAGGCGATGGCAATGATTATCCAGAAGTTGCCAAAGAGATAGAGCATCTGTTCGCGCCACGGATCGTAAAACCGTATATCAAAAGAACGGATCTTCACCCACTTGATGAGCGTAGTATTGTCAGCAAATCGCGTGACATTGGCACCCGGGCTGATGCTGGCAAGCAGGGGATTTCGCACATCAAGTTCTGCCGGAAGCATTACACTCACGTTATACTGGTTGTCGTATCCAGCCTGCAGTGTATTATCCTTGAGTGGAGCAGTGTAAGATACGGTATAGTTGCCGCGCAAAAACGTGATTGCCGATGGTCTCCCCCAATCCCTTCGCCAGTTGAACTGGCAAGGTGAACAGTTCCCGGACAGATTCACATTGTCAACATTGATGGCAACCTTCTCGCCAAGAAAACCGACACCGGCAAACTCATACCGGTCTGCATCAGTGATCTCAACAGAAGCGTTGTATGCTGTCCCATTGGAAAAAACCCGGTAATCTGCCGATAGTGCACACACAGCCGGAACTGACGCCAGCAGAATTACAAGTGCAGTGCAGAGAGCAGCGAGGGCAGATCGGCGTCGATCTCGGTCGGGGGTTCGCATTGTTTGATCACCGTATCCGGATCCTTGAGCAGATGTCCGGTCACTACGCAGACGATCTTTTCTTTCCGGTCTATCATTCCATTCTCCATTAGTTTGCGTATGCCGGCAACTGATGCAGCTGATGCCGGTTCTACTCCGATGCCCTCTTTGCGGGCGAGATCGCGCTGCATACGCAGGATCTCTTCATCGGTTACCGTCTCCGCAAGTCCGCTGGTCATACGGATTGCCGTTAAGGCCTTTTCTGCATTGACCGGTGCTCCGATTCTTATGGCAGTTGCAATGGTTTCGGGATGTGCTTCAGGTATTACTACTGGCAGGTTCTCGCGAATAGCCCGCACAACCGGACTCGAACCCTGTGCCTGTATGCCGGTCATCATTGGCAGCCGGTCGATGAACCCGAGTTCCTGCAACTCCAGAAATCCTTTGTATACAGCTGAGATATTGCCGGCATTTCCGACCGGAAGCACAAACCGGTCCGGTATTTCACCGAGCTGGTCGAGGGCTTCGAACCCGATGGTCTTCTGGCCTTCCAGCCGGTAGGGATTGATGGAATTAAGCAGGTACAGTCCATGGGAGAGGCAGAGATCATGAACCATCTCAAGCGCACGATCGAAGTTGCCACGGATGGAGATGACTTTTGCGCCGTGCATCAGGGCCTGTGCAACTTTTCCTACCGCAACTTTTCCCGCAGGAAGCAGCACTACGGCCGGAATACCCGCTTTGGCTGCATACACTGCAAGGCTCGCAGATGTATTGCCGGTACTTGCACAGGCCACACTCTTCTTCCCCAGCTGGATGGCCATCGATACGCCGACTGTCATGCCCCGGTCCTTGAACGAACCGGATGGGTTCATGCCCTCGTGTTTGGCATAGAGGTGAGGCAGTCCCATCTCCGCTCCCAGTTTTTTCAAGTGATAGAGCGGCGTGCCGCCTTCGTTAAGAGTAACTGGAGGGATAGTAACCGGCAGCAGTTCCTTATAGCGCCAGACCGAGAGCGGTCGCTGATTCCATGCAGCTCTTGAAACAGAAATCGCATCCAGCTGGTATTTCACCGCGAGCAGATGGCCACATTTTGTACAGTTATAGAGGATCTCGTCAGCGGGATAGGTGGCTCCACAGTTGACGCACACGAGATGATACATGGAATAGTGTTGTGCTGCCAGATACATATAGGCGTGCGGTTTTACCGGAACATTCGTAAAGATACGATATTGCAGATCACTTTTTTGTCAGAAGGGAATGGTAGAGTGCATCCTTACGGTCATTCTCTACCGGGAGAGCTGCACGTGCTGCGGTAACGTCTGCCGGATTGAGATCCACAAAGAGCAGCTGCTCGGCTTCATTTGCCCGGCTGATGATAGTGCCATATGGATCCGCTGCCATGGAGGAACCGGAATACCGGTCAACCGGCGTAGTCCCTGTAGTATTCACGCCGATAACATACATCTGGTTCTCTGCCGCCCGCGCCTGGATAAAGATCTCCCAGTGCCGGATGCGACTCGCCGGCCATGCTGATGGTACAAATACTGCCTGAACGCCCTTTTTTGCATAGATCCGGAAGAGTTCAGGGAATCGGAGATCATAACAGATCGCAAGTCCGCAGGTGAGCAATCCGAGCGAAAAAATGCCCAGACCCGTTCCCGGAATAAAGTAATCGTCTTCTTTTGCAGGGGAAAACAAGTGAATTTTTGAATATGTAGATATAATCCTTCCATTGTTTCCGATTGTCACAGAGGTATTTCTCGGGTAGGGTGATTCTGCTTCGCGGAGCGATCCGATTACAGCGATCCTGTTCGCTTTAGCACAGTTTTGCAGCTGGGTGATGATGTTTCCCGTTAAATCCTGCACATTTTTTCCGGATAATGGATCCCAGCCTGTAGCAAACTGCTCTGGAAAACAGATCAGATGCGCGCCGCTCTTTGCCGCATGAGCAATGAACCCTTCGGCTTTCTCTAAGTTTTTTTCAGGATCTTCCCAAAAACCGGAGAATTGGGCACTGCACACACGGATAGCCATGTCTGGATCCGTAAAATGTTCATCACTGTATTGCATTGGTCATCTGTTCCCCGTATATGATCAAAAATGCGCTCATAACGATCAACATGGCAGTGGTGATTAGAAGATAAGGGGCAATACGGATAGAAATTCCTAAAATCAGCGCTGCAATGATGGTACCTGCAACAGTTATACTACAGCCTATCAGCACCAGACCAACCGATGTAAGATTCCAGTTATCCATATTTATTCTCCTTAAAAGAGGCAGAAATGTGTACCTGACAACGCTGATAATAAACCCTGCTGCATTAGCAATAAGCAGCATTTCCCTTAGGGTTTTGATTTGCCCGGTATCTCCTCTCTACTGATTCACGGTAAGGATATCATCTGAATTTCGCATCATATAATAGTTGAGTACGATAAAAAATGGCAATCGGAACCAATGGTCACAATGATACAGGCACATAAAAATGGCAGAGAGCCATTTTCTTTAAAAAAAAAGGTTTAGTATTCGTATATTACAGATTCATCAATCCGTGTATACGTAAAAAGTTCAGCGGGTTTGAAGTGGATCGCAATCTCGCGGGCAGCGCTTTCGGGTGCATCCGAAGCGTGGATAACATTCCGGCCGATATCGATACCGAAATCGCCACGGATCGTTCCCGGCATGGCTTCCTGTGGATTCGTTGCACCAATCACCTTACGGACGATTGCCACTACGTTCCTTCCCTCCCAGACCATAAGGAAACAGGGTCCCCCCATAATATACTTCTTTAATGAGGGAAAGAAGGGTTTTGAAAGATGTTCTTTGTACTGCTCAGCCACTCTTGGTTCGGGAAGAGCTTCAAAGCGGGCGGCAACAAGTTTCAATCCTTTTGCTTCGAGCCGGGAAACAATCTCCCCGACAAGACCGCGCTGGACGCCATCGGGTTTGATCATGACAAATGAGCGATCCATGGATGCTCACTTCTTGCCCAATGCTTTCTTGCCGGCTGCAGTCCATTCAACACGGCGGGGAACTCTGCCGAGCTTGTGGTTGTTCTGGCACTTCGAGCTGCAGAAATACATGACTGACCCGTCCTTCTTGACATACATTTTGCCGGTGCCGGGTTCAACCGGACCCCCGCAGAAAGTGCAGACATTCCGTTCTACCATTGCTTACCGCCTCGACATTTTCTTTGCTTCGCGCTCGGTCTCGAGGAGCATAATGACATCCCCTTCACGGATTGGACCGACCGTATTGCGGGTGATGATCCTGCCCTTGTTGTTGCCGTCAAGGATCCGGCATTTGACCTGCATTGCCTCACCGTGCATGCCGGTTGAGCCAATAACTTCGATCACTTCGGCTGGCGTTGCATCTTCTGCCATAGTGATATCCTCACGCCTTCAGCGCGGTCAGCTGCTTTGCTAGATCGTCGATCGTTTCTTTTGCCTTGCCGGGCTTGACGATCGCTGCTGCTGCCGATCCGACATCAAGACCGCTTGCAGCGCCGACATCATTTTGTTTGTTGATGAAGATGTAGGGGATCTTCTTCTCTTCGCAGAGAGGAGCAAGGTGCATAACGATCTCTTCTGGTTCAACATCGGCACCGATCAGGACGAGTGCTGCAATACCGCGCTCGATGGCTTTGGTTGCCTCGTTGGATCCTTTCTTGATCTTACCGGTGTCTCTTGCAACTTCAAGGGCTTCAAGAGCCTTGTTCTGAAGCTCTTCTGGAGCTATTGTTTTAACGTAGCCTTTTGACATAACTCACCTCATTCAGGAGTAGCGTGCTCCTTCATTACTCATCAGTCAGCAATGATGCCATGATGTAGCCATATTATTACGACAAGAACTGAAATAAAGGTTTGTGCCTGACGTTTCTGCAGAATTTTTGTCCAGTGGAATTTTTTATTGATAGGATAATTGCCGGTATTCACCCTGAAAGGCGATAAATTTCGGTTCCCCCTGCAGAATACACTGACAGAAGACCCGCAGGTGAGATATTTACGCTGTAGCGCTCGCGCTCTGCATCACCCACGTAGAGTAGCGTTGCATTGTATTTTTTCATTAAAGGAATTGTCTGGTCCGGCTGCTCGTAGATCGACCGGATATCATTTTTCCGCATACTGAACCATCCGTTATCATCCCCGCGCCACATGAATTCGTGGAAGGGCATTCCGATGATGCCGGGAATGCCCGTAAATGATGAAACTCGCGAGTAATACGTGTAGTCGCCACCTTCTGCCTCTACGATTATCTCGTTACCGGAAAGAGTACGCAGGTAAGCAATTGCAGGGGCATCGGATGGGTGCAAATCTCTGAGGTACTCCAGCCCGTCAAGGGTATGGGTTCCATAACTGAATGTAAACGGCACAACAAAGGGCACAACAAAAAGTATGCCGATAACAGTAATGGCAATGACTGCCGATTGCCGGGCGGGCAGGATTGGAATTTTCTCCCAGCCCTCCAGCCATTTCCCTGCCATTACAAATGCTGCAATGCCGAGCAGGATCCATGCGGGCAGGTAGCATTTGAAGATCGTGTTCATCCGGAAATATGTGTCGCCCATGTTATCTTTGAGGTAGAACAATTCGCAGAAAATTAAAATTCCAAGGCCGAGAATGGCGAGAAGCGCGGCTGAGTCTGTCTCTCTCTTTTGTGCCAGTCGTGCGATAAAATAAATCGCCGGAATCACTGCAATTGCTGCTGCTGTATAGCCCACGAGTGCAAAAGGTAAAGCAACCAGTAGCAGGTACGGGCGCTTTGCGATATCCCGTATAAGAAACACAAAAAAGAGTACAATGAACCAGCCGTTTACAAGAAGAAATTCCAAAGGATTTGAAGGAGTCTGCACTATGGATAGTCCACCGGTGCTGGTCTGCAATTGCAGGTAGAAGGGCAGGTAGCAGAGGATGGCTGCGGGTGGAACGATAACGAGCAATGCCCATGAGATACTTTTGAACCATTCTTTCCGGCATCGCCAGAGAATCAGCGCGCCAAAGACAAGGGTGATCGGGGCATAGATCAGCACGTCCCAGGTATTGAACAGCGGCATGGAGCCAAGACTGAGTGCAGCAAGTATGCTGAGGATCCATTTCGGCCGGGATTCAAGAGACTCCCATCTCTGGTAGGCAAACAGGAGCAGGAAGATCAAAAAAACCTGGTTGAAGATGGACACCACATGGGCATGGACATCTCCCCAGATAAACGAGAAGAGGGGGTACTCGTTGATGGTATTTGTTATGGTTCGCGTGCTGTCCCACAATACCGTATTCATCGCTTTTCCCTGCACAATCTGGTAAAAAAACGAAGGGTTTGGTATGAAGAAGATCAACAGCGGGAGCCAGCGGAACCGGTTAAGCACCAAGGTACCAATGGCGTAAACGTTCACTGCTGCAATGCCAAATACGGTGGGGAGTGCGAGGTTGAACGCAATGTTTGATGGAACGCCGCTCACAATCGCAAGGCACCCGAACATCCAGTACCCGAGATAATAGTAGACATTTAATGTTCCCCCGGCAAACCACGGGTCAAGAGGAGGTACAACGGGATTCCGTATCACTGATGCGAGAAATGCATGGTCCATGAACTTCTCTGCATAGGAGATTGTTGGATTCACAAACCGCACATCGAGCATCAACAAAAAGCAGATGAGGAACAGGAGCTCCCAGCGCCACTCTTTTTTCAATTCATCAACGGTGTAATCCCGGTGCCAGATATGATACACGAGCAGAGCCAGAAATGGCAGAAGGGCTAGTTGAACCGGCAGGTGACTTAGCCCGCAGTACCATGAGAGAATGGTAAAGATCAGAAGCGAGGCAGAGAATGCGGCAGGAAATGCAAAACTTCCAAATGTTTTTTTCAGCGACGGGTATAAGGAGATCTGGATCAGCGTGATAACAATAAGCCAGCTGATGACCGCAAAGAGCTGCTGTTCAACGGCCAGTTGTATCCTCTCCGCCGAATTTTGTGTTCATGGCATTTTTGATACTTGGAATGACCCAGTCCCCAAAGTAATAGATTGAGATTATGCCACCGGCAAGAGTGATCAGGTTTTTGATTAGGTGGTCGATCACTGCAATCAGTGTGGCAACTGCCGGTGAAACACCCGCCAGTCCAAAGGTGACCGCAAGCGCGAGTTCATAGGTACCAACCCCCCCGGGTGTGAGTGGAACTGCTTTTACCAGATTTCCGATCACAACTGCTAGAACGACAATTGCAAAGGGGATCTGCTGCTGGAACATCAGCACTACTGCATAGCAGACCAGAATATCGAGGAGCCAGATCACAAGGGAGGAACTTCCCAGCAGAACGATGGATCGCAGGGTTAAAGATGCCCGTTTGATCTCGTGAAGCATGGTTAAGATGATTTGGATATACTTGTTTTTCGATGAATTTTTCCCGATAAAAAGTAAAAAAATAAAAAAAACTGAACAGGCAATGATCGGCACGAAAATGATAAGATAAAATTCTGAACGCACGTTGAGAACAAACAGGAGTGATACTGCCCCGAGGATTGCAATGGTAATAATATCAAAAACCCGTTCAACGACAAGTGAAGAAACACCTTCTGAGTAGGTGGTGTTGTATTCATGCTTCAGTATGAACACCCGCACAAAATCGCCCAGTCGTGCCGGTACGATCAGGTTGACAGTCTGGCTGACAAAGATGCACGCTGTGGCAACCGTAATGCTGACCGGATAGTTGAGGCTTTTAAGAATAGTCTGGTAACGCCAGCCCCTCAGCCACCATGCGAAAAGGCAGATGATGATTCCTGCTGCCAGATATGCAGGCACCATGTGCTGGAGTGCTTCGAGCAGATCTCCCCATACACGGTAGAGCATAAATGCAATGATTCCAATGGCGAGGAGTGTGGGAACAAGTATTGCGCTAATTTTTTTGTACATGTACCTGCCACCAGAGACGCAGTATGGATGACCCCATCTCAAAGATATCTTTTATTTTTACGGTTGTTCCCTTGCCTGCCCTCCAGTGTACCGGGAATTCTGCAACCCGGTATCCTTTGCGCTGGGTTCGGACAAGGATTTCTGTATCCCAGAACCAGTGATCCGATTTTATCATTGGAAGAATGGGTATGATGAGAGCTTTGTTAAAACCTTTAAACCCGCACTGGTGATCAAAAACCCGGCTGCCAAGAAAAAGCCTGACAAGGAAATTGTAACTCCGGCTTGCAATCTCCCGCCCGTTCGTACGAACAATATCGCTGGCAGGCATCAGTCGCGATCCTGTTGAGATTGCAGCCCCGTTTCGGATAGTTGTGATAAGCTCTGGGAGATGGCGCATATCTGTTGCGAGATCAACGTCATAATAACAGACAATTGTTCCCTTTGCATCAAGGATTGCCCGGTTGAGGGCTTTTCCTCTGCCGAGGCGGCTATCGCTGTGGAGAAGTCGCACCCGCA
>JAURZP010000360.1 GCA_030653335.1 Methanoregula sp.
GGCATCGACGGTGACACGGACCCCTGAAAAATCTGATCGTTTTCACGTTTAGTGGATCAAAAAGGAATTGGCAAAAACACGATCACCAGGATCCCGGCGCAACCCCAAAACAGCCCTTTATGTTCTCATTGACGGTGTTACCCATCATGCTTCCCGACTTTCGTCTCCCAATAGCGTACAATAGCGTTTTATAACTCAAAGGATATCCCCCCGTTTGGCCTGAATCTCAAGAATACAGCGTATTTTTAAAAAATGTGTAAAAGCATACACTTTTTTGCAGGTATATGGCAAAAACACTTCCGGAAAGGGGGAATACAAGCCCGCAAAGGGCCCGGATTCGTGGGTAGGAGATACACTATCCGGTACCGTCGGCATCGACGGTGACACGGACCCCTGAAAAATCTGATCGTTTTCACGTTTAGTGGATCAAAAAGGAATTGGCAAAAACAATCAAAAAGGAATTTGCAAAAACAACTTTGCAACTGTAATGTCTGCGTACGGTTTTTCTCCCCCCACCCATACCTTTAGGTAAAATAACGCATTATGGAATTAAACCGAGGTTTAAAAAAATGTCAGACAATGCAGATATTCCTAAAGGCAGCACGGCAACCCTGTCGCAGACCGGACAAACTAAAATACACGCATATCTTATCGGAGGGGGGATCGCTTCGCTTGCGAGTGCCGCATACCTTATCCGGGATGGCCAGATGCCCGGAAATAATATCCATATTTTCGAAGAGATGGATATCAACGGGGGAAGTCTTGACGGAAAGGGATCCCCGGAGGAAGGCTACCTCATGCGAGGCGGCCGGATGATGGAGGAGCATTATGGCTGCACCTTTGACCTCTTTGGGTTCATCCCATCGTTAACAGATCCGCAAAAGACGGTAAAAGACGAAATCTTTGAGTTCAACAAAGACCACAAGACCCGTGCGCTGGCACGGTTGATCGCCAACGGTAAAAAAGTTGACATGACCTCCCTCGGATTTTCCGTCAATGACCGGCTGGATCTGGTCAAACTCATGGCACTATCGGAAGATTCCCTCGGGACCCAGCGGATCGTGGATTATTTCTCACCGGACTTTTTCAAGACCAACTTCTGGCACTTTTACTGCACCACTTTCGCCTTCGAATCGTGGCACAGCCTTGTTGAACTCAAGCGGTACATGGTCCGGTTCGTCCATCTCTTCCCAAACGATGGACTCAAGGCGCTGACCGGAGTCTGGCGGACGCCATACAACCAGTACGATTCGATGGTCCTGCCCCTGACTAAGTGGCTTAAAGAAAAGGGAGTCAGGTTCGAGCTCAACACGCAGGTAACCGATCTGGGCTTTATCCATACAGTTGCCGGAAAAACGGTTGAGAAGATTCATCTAACCCGGGATGGCAAATCGCAGGTGATCCCTGTCGGGAACAAAGACCTTGTCTTTGTCACCAACGGTTCGATGACTGCCGGTTCACGCATCGGGTCCATGGATGCAGCACCCGCCCTTGGGGCCAAAAAGGATGGCGGATCGTGGATGCTCTGGGAAAAAATTGCCCGGAACAACCCCGAGTTCGGCCGGCCATCTGTTTTCGATGACCACATCGATGACTCGAAATGGGAATCTTTCACCGTCACGTTTTACGATCCCACGTTCTTTGCCCTGATGGAGAAATTTACCGGCAACGCGGCCGGAACCGGCGGTCTTGTCACCATTACGGACTCGAACTGGCTGATGTCGGTAGTCCTTGCCCACCAGCCTCACTTCCTCAACCAGCCGGAGAATGTTCAGGTCTGCTGGGGTTACGGGTTGTTCCCGGATGCGAAAGGCAATTTTGTTGATAAGAAGATGTCCGAATGTACCGGCAGGGAGATTCTCATCGAGCTCTTATATCACCTGCATTTCACTGAGGACAAGGATAAGATCCTTTCAACTTCGAAATGTATTCCCTGCATGATGCCTTTCATCACCAGCCAGTTTCTTCCCCGGGCGCGGGGAGACCGCCCGCTCGTGATACCCAGAGGCTGTGCCAATATCGCTTTCATCGGCCAGTACTGTGAGATCCCGGACGATGTGGTATTCACGGTGGAATATTCTGTCCGGTCTGCGCAGACCGCGGTTTTTTCCCTGCTTCATCTTGACAAAGAGGTTACGCCCATATACAAGGGCCAGTACGATCTCGGTGTCCTGTACGATGCCACCCGGACCCTTCAGTCATAAGTGCAGGTTCCGGACCCGAGGGTTTCACAGGGATCCCGGGATTATCCGGGCCTTACCTTTTTTTAAAAAGGAAGAAGAGCCCGCTTTTTTTATTAATCGCCCCCCTGCTTGTTGTACGAAAAAACATTTCAGAACCCTTATCATGGAGTCACGCCACTCCCATTACTAAAACAATTCAGAAGGGATACTGGTGGCTGCTGATAAAAATACAATAATCCTTGTGCTGGTGTTTGCCTGCGGACTTCTGGCCGGTTGCGTGCTCTATGGACTCCTCGCTCCCCAACCCAATCTCCCGGCAAAACAGGTGATCTTTACGGAGCGGGCACCAAACCCCATCGGGCCGTACAGCCAGGCCGTCCAATCCGGAAATTTCGTGTTCACCTCCGGTCAGATCGGTATCGATCCAGCGACCGGTAATCTTTCTGCAACCACTGAGGAACAGACCGTCCGGACAATGGAGAACTTGCATGCCATATTACAGCAATCCGGCCTCGGCTTTGCAGACGTGGTCCAGACGCGGATATATTTAACCAACATGAGCGACTGGACAACGGTCAACGGGTGCTACGGGTCGTACTTTAAAAACGGGTACCCGGCCCGGGTGACCGTGCAGGTCGCAGGGTTGCCAAAGGGAGCAACAGTCGAGATCGAGATGGTGGCACATAAACAGTAGGGTATAAAAAATCGTACGCAATAAAAAATGCACAATCTCCCTGCTTTACCATGATGTATTTATGATACCGGAGGACAAACATATCAGGAGTCAGGATTATTTTAAATCAGACAATATCAGGAGAGGCAGATTTTGGCAACGAATACGCAACAGGCAGAACAGCGCGAACTGATGATGCTCCAGCAGTACCTCAAGGACTACGGACAGCAGGCCGAGATCTTTGTCGAGCAGTTAAACCTTTTAGAAAACGGGAGAATGGAAGCGTTTGCTGCCATTGAAGCACTCGAAGCAATGGTTGCAGCAGAAGACAATACCGTTCTGCTCCAGATCGGTGGCGGAGCAAGCGTGCGGGCAAAGGTGCTTGAGCCTGAAAAGGTGCTTGTCGCTATTGGTGCAGAAGTGGTAATCGAACGCTCCAACAAGGAAGCAGTGGAATTCCTAAAAGGGCGGATCATGGAGATGGAAGCATCGCAGAAGAGGGTATCAGAAACGCTCGACAAACTGCGCAGCCAGATGAACGAGATCAATAAACGACTTGAGTTCGGGTACCAGCAGTCCATGAGCGGGCAGCAGGTAAAGGAATAACGGAGTCTTTTCTCATGTTTTGGGGGCTCAGGGAACGGCTGCAGGCCGCAAGAAACCGGTTAAACAGCAGCATAGGATCTGTTGTTTCACCCCCTGCCGATGAGCCCCTTGTCACTCCCCCCATTCCCATTGAAGTTTCAGCGGAACCGGCAAAAACAACCACCCCCAGTTTTGTTGACAAAGTCAAGGTGCTTGTTCTCGAACGGGAATTCATCGTATCAGAGAAAAATATCGCAGATGCTCTTTTGGAACTGGAACTCACCCTGCTTGAAAGTGATGTGGCATTGCCGGTTACCGATGCAATCATTGCCAGTGTCCGGAAAAACCTGGTCGGGAAACACCGGAAGATCGGCGAATCGGTTGATGCGATGGTTGTCAGTGCCTTAAAGACGGCACTTCTTCAAGTGCTGGGCAAGGGTTTCGATCTCAAAGAATACATCACCACCCACCCCCGCCCGGTCAAGATCCTTTTTACCGGCGTGAACGGGACGGGCAAGACCACGAGTGTTGCAAAGATTGGCTCATATCTCCACAAACAGGGTTTTTCAGTTGTAATCGGGGCCGGGGATACCTATAGGGCAGGCGCGATCGAACAGATTGCTGTACATGCTGAACGGATCGGGATCAAAATTATTCAGCACCAGGAAGGGGCAGACCCGTCTGCGGTCCTCTTTGACACCGTGCAATACGCAATTTCGCACAAAACGGATGTCGTGCTTGCCGATACTGCCGGAAGGTTCCATACAAAGTCAAACCTGATGAACCAGCTCGACAAGATCA
>JAURZP010000364.1 GCA_030653335.1 Methanoregula sp.
TTTCCATGATAAGGCAGAGATCCAGAAGAAGGCCGCACTTGCAAAAGAGCGGGGTGTCTCTGAGATCTGCACAGTCAGCGGTCTTCACCCGGCATTCACCGTACAATCCTATGCTGATGTCTACCGGTGGATCCATGAAGCGGCGCCGGGAGTTCATCTCCACGCGAGCAACCCGATGGAAGTTGCTTATGCGGCAAAAAAGAGTAAGATGAGCACAAAAGATGTGCTCGTCCTGATGAAGGCGGCCGGGTTAGGATCAATGTGCGGGACGGCAGCCGAGATATTAGTTGATTCCGTGCGGGAAACGATCTGCCGCGAGAAGATCCCAACTGCCGAATGGGTGCGCATCATCAAAGAGGCGCACATGCTCGGTATTCCTACTACCGCGACGATCATGTACGGCCACTGCGAGAGTGACGCGGATCGGGTGCGTCACCTTGCTATCCTGCGGGAGATACAGGATGCCACGCACGGATTTTCCGAGTTTGTTCCCCTCTCGTTCATCCACATGAACACCCCCCTCTTCCGCGCAGGTATCGCGCGGGCGGGAGCAACGGGAAGAGAGGATCTCCTGATGGTGGCTGTTGCACGCCTCTTTCTTGACAATTTTAAAAATATACAGGTCTCGTGGGTGAAAGAGGGGATCAAGATGGCCCAGTTAGGACTCCTCTCCGGGGCCAATGATCTTGGCGGGACAATGTTTGAAGAGACTATCTCAAAAGGGGCAGGAGCGCTCAATACTGATTACCTTGACCCCAAAGAGATGCAGCGCGTGGCAGAGGATGCGGGCAGAACTCTTAAGCAGCGCACCACGCTGTATGAGAATATCTGAAAAAAGGTTTTTTCATTCTCATTTATTGTGGTTGCTTTTGACAAGCCGGACGATCTTATCACCGATCTTCTGGGCTTTCTCAAGTGCCTCTTTATCGGCCAGCACTTCACCCTCATGATACCCGTTACCCATGACTGAGCCTAACGATGAAAACTCGTGGGTGCTCATGAATCCTTCCAGTGTCTGGATCGTCCGGTTTGCACCTTTATGCGCCTGAACTGCAACGGCCACTCCCTTTCTGCCAGCCAGCTTGTGGTCATGATAGAGGGAATATGTGCGGTCGATGAAATTCTTGATATGGCCGCACACATCGTAGTAATACGTGGGTGAACCGATCACGAGTACATCGCAGTCAAGAATCTTCCTGACAATAGAATCCCAGTCATCGCTCTCGATCACGCACCACTTCTTCTCCTTACACTTCTCACATCCCAGACACGGGTGAATCTTCTTGCCTGCAAGCGAGACAAATTCGGTCTTAATCCCCGCATCCTTACAGCGTTCGAGAACAACATTGACCAGCAGTGCGGTGTTGCCTTCTTTCCGCATGCTTCCGGAGATTCCCAGCACCTTCATATGTTATCCTCGACTCATGGGCTCATGATTGTTTTGGTGTTTGGTAAGAGTCTGATGTGCCTGAACGCAGAGAGGATCTCTTCCTGCGGGTTGGACGGGCGGTAAAAAAGATGGGATGTGCAGGTGCAGTCGCTGCTCCCGAACTTCAGAACACCACCATCACCCAGCTCGCAGGCAAGCTGACATTCCAGACGCTCAATGGTGACTGCATACACAACGTATACAAGAGAAAAGCAGGATGAAGTGTTGAGATAGTCTACATGCCATTTCGGCCATTTGTCGTGGTTGCGGGCGAGAGAGATGTGACGCTCCATCCGTTTTAAGCCCCCGCTGCCCAGAGCGGAACCGATATAGCAGTGCCAGCCGGGTTGGAAACCGATCTCACCGAGTGCACCGATCCGGACCGTGCAGCCGGGATTTTTAAAAACAAGACAATAAATTCCCTTATCCATAACCGCTCTTGATAAGACTGAGTGCAGCAGCGATATGCCGTCTCCCGCCTTCTTCTACAGGTGACCCGTGGCCCGGGAAGAGTCCTTCCACATCGAGCGGTGCCAGCCGCTCAAGCGACCGCTGGAGCTCCGCCCGGCTCCCGCCAGGGAAATCATAGCGCCCGAACGCACCATCGGTAAATACCGTATCCCCGCTGAAGAGGAGCTGCTCTTTTTCGCAGAACAGGCAGATGCATCCCGGTGTGTGCCCCGGAGTGTGGAGGACGACAAAATCACCGATGATATCTCCTTCTTTTAGTATCATGTCTGGTATGATCCCAGGCGAGCGGGCGCCAAAATGCATAGAGAGGTTCTGTACTTCGTCAAGCAGACCCCTGGCATCATTCTTGTGTATGGCAACTTTGGCCTTGCACATGTGCGCGATCTCTTTTACCCGGGCCGTGTGGTCGAAGTGGCAATGGGTAAGGACGATGGTCTCGATCCGCTCCTTGTGCGGTGCTATTGCCATGGGCAGAACCCCGGCATCTACCAGGATATTTCCTACAATGTAGGAGTTTGCCCACATATCTCCGTTCGTTATCCAATCGACCTGCATGCACAATAATAAGGACTCCGCACAGATGTGTCTTATGGATTTGCTGGTCCGCAGGTGTTCCTGCGGTGTTCCGGAAGAAGTGGCAGCGGCAGCCCGGATTGAGGGTATGGACCCC
Source organism: Methanoregula sp. (assembly GCA_030653335.1). Lineage (GTDB taxonomy): Archaea > Halobacteriota > Methanomicrobia > Methanomicrobiales > Methanospirillaceae > Methanoregula. The sequence continues at coordinate 2,571 of JAURZP010000364.1, forward strand.
GCCCGTATGGCACGACTGGTTGCTGCGGGCAGGATTGTCATTCCCGTAAACCCCGCCCGCAAGCACCCGCTGTGTGCGATCGGTCAGGGATGCACGGTCAAGATCAATGTTAATGTCGGTACATCGGGCTCCCGGTGCGATACCGCTATGGAGGAGCTAAAGGCAAAGGCCGCGCTCGATAACGGTGCGGATGCCATCATGGATCTCTCGACCGGCGGCGATCTTGTTGCGATACGGAAGAAGATGCTGGCGCTCCCTACCACGGTCGGGACCGTGCCGGTCTATGAAGCGGTACGCCGTGCCGGGAATGCGGCGGATGTGGATGCCGACCTGCTCTTTAAGGTGATCCGCGAGCACTGCCAGCAGGGCGTGGACTTCTTAACCCTCCACTGCGGCGTGAACCGGCAGGCCCTCGCAGCGCTCCGGAGCGATCCACGAATGATGGGCGTGGTGAGCCGGGGCGGTTCGTTCCACTGCGCGATGATGATGCAGCGCGATGAGGAGAACCCGCTGTATGCAGAATACGATTACCTGTTAGAGATCCTCGCAGAGTACGACGTGACGGTCAGCCTCGGGGACGGGATGCGACCCGGCTGTTTACAGGATGCAGAGAAGCTCGCAAAGTCTGTCGAGTACATCACGCTCGGCACGCTGGCAAAACAGGCGCAGGCAAAGGGGGTCCAGCGGATGATCGAGGGGCCGGGGCATATGCCGCTCGACCAGGTGGGCTACAATGTGAAGATGATCAAGGAGATCACCGACCATGCCCCGCTCTACCTGCTCGGACCGCTCGTCACCGATATCGCGCCGGGCTATGACCACGTAGTTGCGGCCATCGGCGGGGCGACTGCCTGCCTCAACGGCGCTGACTTCCTCTGCATGGTCTCACCGAGTGAACACCTTGCCCTGCCGGATGTCGCCGATATCATAGAGGGAACCCGGGTGGCAAAGATCGCTGCGCATGTCGGCGATACCGTCCGGAAGCACGAGGGATGGAAGATGGACCGCGAGGTGCAGATGGCCGAGGCCCGGCACGAGCTTGACTGGGATGAGCAGTTCCGGCTTTCGTTATATGGGGATCATGCCCGGAAGATCCATGAGCGGGACGGGGAGACGGAGACCTGCTCGATGTGCGGGGATTTATGTGCGGTCAAGATGGTGAATGAGCTGTTTGGGACTGCTCCGAAAGGTAAAGGGAAGAAGACGGGGAATGGTCCATAAGGGAAAAGCCTGGACGGGAAGCAGGGACCGTAACTATGGAATTGAATACGCCCTTTTTTTTAAGTGCTCACCGTTGAAGTGAAGCGGATTATTTAAGACCGTTCATTATTCCAGTCCATCCCTCTCAAGCCATTTCCAGATGGGTTCGTATATGACACTACCCTTTTTGCCAAACCATTCTTCTTCTGCGCTCCGGTCCTCTGTTTCTGTCAGGATACGGAGCCGGTTGCACTGGAGCTCCTCTCCTGCCTTGAGGAGAGCCCTGACTTCCCGCTCTTTTGTGGCCGGGGATCCGGTGTGCGTGCAGACCTGAATGAGCTCTGATATCCGGTTCTCTCTCCGGATCACGAAATCCACCTCTTCCTGCTGGGCATTTTTCCAGGTATAGCATGAAAGAACGCCGTTCATCTCATGCCGTTTTAAGGTGATAGCGACGAGGTTTTCATAGAGGCGCCCGCGATTTTCTGAGAAATTTGCGGCTTTTGCCTGAATGAATCCGTTGTCAATACAATAGATCTTCCTGTTTGCTGTAATCTGCTCTTTGACTTTGAACGAGAACCTCGGGACTGAAAAGAAAAGGAATGTCTGTTCAAGATAAGCCAGATATTTCTTGACGGTATGGACACT
>JAURZP010000376.1 GCA_030653335.1 Methanoregula sp.
GCTATTTCAACAGGTTTTATTCGGTTTAAAACGCTTCTTTTTCGAAAGCAAGCGTTTTAATCGATATTTTTTCGAGTGGTTGACACCCCTTCCAAAAAGTCCGAAAACTGGATCGTGAAAATGGCAATCGGAGCCCATATAGGGCTCAGAATAGTGTATCTTTTGGAACTGGGGACCGACCCGGATAATGGCATTATCTGAAGTGCACCGGACCCCCTGTTCATGCAAATAATCCAGGAGTTTTCGATCGAACAGGGGGTCATTTTCACATAATCGGAGCCCAAAATGGAGAGATACAGAAAACAAAGCCCGTAAAATGCCCGGATTAGGGGTTTTTTCGATCGCAGTTAACTCCGTTTTTTTGGTAGGAAAAAGACCCATATTGGGGGGGTTTGATCGATCATGAACTTGGGTTTTTTATTAGGATTTCCGGAAATTTTTCAATCACGGTTCACTCAAAAATTTTTTAGAAATTTCAGTCTGCATTCAGTCTGCAAATTTTTGATTTGGTGCAATTGATCCGGATTAATTTTTCGATTGTGTTCAATGCAACTTTTTCATAGAGTCATGTGTTTAACGGTCTGCTCCGGAAAAATGACTGTCCGAAGCTTAAAAAAACCAATGAGAAGTATTCCCAAAAAAAATCTAAATCCTAAATGAAATAGGCCAACTCAACAAAAAGCGGACAACTCGTTTGCCGAAAATCCCCAACCAAAAAAAGAAATTATAAACTGTCCATGCTGATACCGCTGAAGTCCTGAGCAACTTCGCGGATATCCTTGACACCGAATGCGGTCTGGACCATGCTGAGTTCGATCTGGTTTGCGGCATCGCACATGTAATCGAGGATGTCAACGGACAACTCCTTTTGCATCTTGCTCTTCCTGAGCTGGTCGACAAGGGCCGACATCTTCTCGGGAGACTCCATGCGGAGTTTTGCAAGACTCATGACACACATGTAGATGCGGGTTAAGTTCCGGTCCGTGCCGGTGATGCATTCAAAGAAATTCCGAATCACCTGTGCCTGGTATATTTCTCCACTCATGACTTCACCTCCTGCCTTTTTTTTTAGGTAATTCTCCTGTTCGAATTTTCATTATAAAAGGCTTGTGGGAAAAATGCGGTTTTCTGTCAAAAAAAGAGGAGTTTTACCGCTTTTTTCCCGATGTGCGGCTGGATTGTCAGACAATTGTATGACACCCGTCATACTTCGACGGGTGGTATGGGATACCTGCGGCGCAGCGTTACCGGGAATGATGCTCAGCAGGTGGTCGGGAGTCAGGTATTTAAAGTAACCCTGGATTCACGAGACAAATCAGTATGAGAAATTCTGTTTCTTCCCTACAGTGAGAATTTCAATAATCAGCACATCATGGTGCATATAAAATGTGGCCCGATATTCACCAATCCGGAGCCGGTAACGCGGTACAATCTTGGGGCTGTCCTTAACCTTCACGATATCATGCCGCTGGTCCGGGCTGGCAGCAAACTGCTCAAGGACATTTTCGATCCTGATACGGTGTTCCTGAGGGATAGCGGCAAGGTCTTTCTCTGCCCGGCGGGTAAGAACGATCCTGTACAAGACTTCACCGCTTCCGGGCCTTGATTACCTTGTCATCGCCAAGGTCTTTCATAACATCCCGGAGAGACCGGACCCGGCCGGCTTTGATATCCTCATCCGCTTCCTTTATCGCTTCAATCTCTTCCGGGGTCAGGGGCTCATCATCATATGCAGACTCAGCTAACCGCCGGACGACATCATCATACGTTTCCCGGGGAAACAGTTT
>JAURZP010000377.1 GCA_030653335.1 Methanoregula sp.
GGAACATAGTAACGGGAATCCCCATACCGGTCTGTTCGGGACCAACCACGACTTCACACGGCTCTTCGGGCTTGCGATCTCCGGTAATAAAGATGAACATACCCCTTTCAGGAAGGATTCGGTTCACTTCCCCAAACACCCTGTCCAGGTCAGAAAAGAACTGGAACACACCGGTGGAAACAACATGGTTGAACGATGCATCGCCAAAGGGGTAGGGAAATGTGGTCAGGTCGTGGCAGACAAGTCCCGCAGTAAATCCCTTCTTCCGGCATATCTTCAGCATATCATCACTGATATCCATCCCGTATACAGTGAGTCCGGCCTGTGCAAAGCGCTCCGAGCCAAGGCCGGTCCCGATGCCGATATCAAGGATGGTCTGGTCCGGCTCAACAGAGCGGGATGCAAGACTGAAGACCAGCGCAGGGCCCTGCCAGCCGGTTGCCCTGGCATCATCATCATACTGCCCGGCCGGTTTCCGATATGCATCACACGGGTTCTGCATTCAGACTCCCACCGGTTCCCCGTGTCGGGAGTTCCTGTCCCTGCCGGGTTTTTCCCGTTCAGGGTGTGGAGATGCTTCTGGGATCAGGTCACGGGAAACGGTGAGTCTGTTCAAAGGCAGGGTAAACTCCCGGTATAAGAGATTTGAAAAATCTCTAGTCATACGCGAGCCGTGTCTTCTCGTCCGTGAGTGTCGGGGCGATCAGATCTTTCCACACACCCGAGTCCCACGAGCCGAGCTTCTGGTGGGTTGTATAATATTTCTGGGGGATCGGGTGCGTCCCGACCACGACATCTATACCATATTTTTCTTTGATGAACCGGGTGAAATAGGATATACGGGGGCATGGCGGGTACCCTACGATAAGCCCGGTAGCAAGGTGGATGACTTCCGCACCGTTGTTCTTCATCTCCTGCGGCACGTACTCGACGTTCCCGCCGGGGCAGCCGTTGCAGGTAGCGAATCCGACCAGTTCCACATCTTTTCCCTTGTAGCGCTCGAATGCACCCTCGCGGTTTTTCAGTGCCCGCAGGCACTTGCCCCCGCCACAGGTGCGGTACCGGTCGCAGATGATGATTCCCAGTCTGAGGGTATCTTCCATAGTTAGTTCTCCTGAGAATTATGGTTCAGATAATACCATTATTTTTTACGGGAGAAATATGCTGTGCTGCGAAGCGGGAAAATATTCCGGGAGCTCACCATCGGGGATAATCATTGGGTTGGTGGGTTACCCGATCCAATACCAATAAAAATATGTGAATATATATTCATTTGGTGAGGCGAAACATATGCCAGGATTTGATCAGACAGGCCCGGCCGGGCAGGGAATCGGTACGGGGAGGGGCATGGGCCCCTGTGGATGTGGTATGGCGATGGGAAGAGGATTTGCGCAGGGCGCCGGTCGGCGTTTCGGCAGGGGCCGGGGGTTCTGCTGGAATGCATTTCCTGAACCAGAACCACTGAGCAAGGAAGCACAGAAACAGCTCCTCGAAGCAGAGCTTAAACGCATCGAAGCGGAAAAGACTGAAATCCAGAAACGGCTTACTACTCTTGAGTAATGCCCGGAAGACGACGCTGCAGGAGGGTGGGCCAACAGCCCGCCTTCACTGCATTCAACCCTGTGGGAACGAATGGTTCGACTCCTGAAGAGGCGATCCTGTCTATTGATGAATTTGAAGCAGTACGGCTCAAGGATCTAAAAGGGCTCGATCAGAGCAAATGCGCTGAAATGATGGAAATTTCGCAGCCGACATTCCACCGGCTGGTGGTCTCTGCCCGAAGAAAGATTGCCGATGCGCTGACTCACGGCAAGACGATAAAGATCGAGGGCGGGAATTACCGGTTCTGAACCGGGAAACGGTCAGCATTTTTGTCTGGCGAGACTCTTCTTTTAACGAATAGGGGGAAAAACTCCCTAAAGACTAAAAACCCTTAAAAAAACATACCTCAAAAAAAATTCGGTATTGTTTCTAAACTACGCGCTCTGGTTCTTGAAGAACGATACCCCGTATGCCCCCTGCAGTATTGTCCGTATCACTGGAATAACGGGGAATCATATGAACATGGCAATGCATCACTTTCTGGTCTGCCGCTTCTCCAATATTGATGACAATATTGTATCCCGCCGGTAAGAATTCGGCATCCAGAATCTTTTTGCATTCGATAAGCATCTCCGGTAAGGAGGCTTGTTCTTCTGTCGTGGTATCAAAATACCCGGTAAGATGGCGATAGGGGATCACCAGCAGGTGCCCGTGGGTGGCCGGAAATGCGTCCCATCGTGCATACCACAATGCATTTTCAAAAATAATATCGTTTTTAGACGGAGAACAGAAGGGACAGGGAAGAGAATTCACACGTATCACTCAATAAAAAGTTCGTCACGGGTTTTTGCTCCGGATTTCCATACGATCACGTTACCGGGGGAGCACCTTTTTGCCGGTCCTTTTCCCTATATCCCTCGAGCAGCACCGAAGTGATGTTCTTGACCGGTTTATCGGTATGTTCAGTGATGTGAAATTCACAGAACGGGCAGGAGCTGATGACAATCTCTGCGCCGCTCTTTTTGATCTCCTCGCCCCGCCGGCTGCCTAGCGCTGCTGCCTCCTCCGGATTCCCGGAGCGGACACCGCCACCTGAACCACAGCAGATCGAGGGCATCTCCACAAGGTCCACGACCTGCCGGATCAGTTCGCGGGGCTGGTCGTAGATACCCTGTCCCCGCAGCAGGTGACAGGGATCATGGTAGGTGGCTCTGATGGGGAGACGTGCCGGAGGTTCCAGACCATACTGCGTGAGCAGCTCGTTGATATCGATTACCCGAAAAGGTGTCTGGTAATCGTTCTTTAACGTGGTCCCGCAGCCGGCGCACATGGTCAGGACCGTATCGATGCCCCGCGACTGGAATGTCTCAATATTCCGCTTCTTGAGCGTTTCGATAAGATCGAGTTGTCCGGTCCGGATGAGGGGTGAGCCGCAGCAGACCTGTTCCTTTGGGATGATCACGCGGATCCCGTTTCTCCGGAGCACTTCCATGGCATCGAGCGCCCCCTGCACCTGACGGAGGTTGTACATGCACCCGACAAAGAATCCTACGGTTGTCTTCACAGGGCCGTACGGCTCAATAACCTCTCCGACCTTTTCAAGGAATGTTTCCGTGGTCCGGGGAACGCTCCTGCCGGTCGCTTTGACGAGCGCCGCAACCTCCAGGTGCCGGGGCAGCGTGAAGCCCCGCTTGTTGGCCTGCGCCCGGAGTTTCTCGATGGCCTTACCGGGGATTTCGATATTTTTCGGGCACACCTTCCAGCAGGCCTGGCAGGACGTGCAGGTGAACAGCCCGTCCCTGACCGCATCTGCGATCCGGTCAACCTTGTCGCGCGGGTCTAGGGCAAGGCGCATCTCCTGCCGCATTGCCGTTGGACCGAGAAATTTTGTCACGTCCATGGCAGGACAGACCGAGACGCAGGCGAGGCACTCGATGCAGTCCTTTAACGGTTTGATTGCATCGATCTCGGATTTCTTTGGGAGCACCGTATGTTCTTTCGGCTGGAGGAATGCAATGGCCTCAAGTGTGGGGAGGAGATCGACTACGAGATCCTTTTTTACCGGCAGGTTGATGGGCTCGATCGTGATACCATCCTTTGCCTCTTCCATGCAGGCAAGGACCGGTTCCCCGTTGACCCGGACTGCACAGCTGCCGCACTGTCCTGAAGCACAGGAATAGCGGAATGAGAGGGAAGGATCGAGAGTATCGTGTATTGCGTGGAGCACATGCAGGACGCGGGCACCATCATTGACGTTCACGGTGTAGGTTTCAACATGTGCTGCCTCATCCTTTGCCGGGTCGAACCTTTTAATCCGGACGGTCAGTTCCTTCATGCTTCTGCTTCCTGCATCACCGCATTATACCCGCCTTCTGACATCTGGGTGCATCCGCCTTTGCCCGCAAGAGTCTTTGACACCTCTGCGGTATCCCCGTAGTGAGAAGTTTCTGTGGCAACAGACCCGCCAGCTCCGCCGCTCCCGATAAACAGCATATGGCAGTCCATCACATCATCTGCAAGCATCTTGTTATTCTGTGCGTCGTATAGTCACATAAATAAATAGT
>JAURZP010000379.1 GCA_030653335.1 Methanoregula sp.
AAGCATGCATCCGATCTGCATGCAAAGGTAACTGAAGTAGCTGAACTTGCCCAGAAGCACCATGACCTGATGGTCGAGTCCTACCGTAAGGCAGATAAATCGCGCGAGGCAGCTGATGCAGCGCACAAGAGTTTTGTTGAGGCACAGGAGTCAGCAGATTCCGAGCATAAGTTCTTTATATCCTGCCAGAAGGAACTTCGAGATTACGATAAGGTCATATCAGGTCTGCGCAAGAAGACCAAGAAAGTTAAAGTGACAAAAGAGCAAAAAGCGGTCAGGAAAGAAGCAGAGAGCCTGTTTAAGAACTTCCGGGCCGGAGAAAAACTTACTACTGACGATATTTTACTCCTCCAGCGCTCAAAACTCATCTGATTTTTTTTATTTTATTTTTTTTCTCCGTCAATAAGGGTTTAATAGATTTACTGCAACTTTATTACTAGCGATGACGCAGGGACGGACATTGGTCCTCAGTGTCGATCGGGACGATGATATCGGCTGGAAAGCAAAAATAGACAGCCCTGTCATTGGCCGGGCGGCAACCGTAAAAGCAGCTAATACTTTAGCCCTTGCTGACCCTGAAGATTCCGATGTTAATGCAATCTTCATGGCCGTCAAAATCTACGATGAACTCACCGCAAAGGGCGAGGATACCGCGATTGCGGTGATCGCAGGAAATCATCTGCATATGATTGAAGGCGATCGCAGGATTGCTGCTGCACTGGAACAGGTAGTAGAGGAAACAAAGGCAACAAACTGCATACTGGTTTCAGATGGCGCTGAAGATGAGTATGTAGTTCCGATCATCCAGTCAAAAATTCCCGTATCCAGCATAAAACGGGTTATCGTCAACCAGATGCCCAATCTCGAAGGTACCTACTATATTTTAAAGAAGTTGTTCGATGATCCGAAGATCTCACGAATGATCTTCATCCCACTCGGGCTTGCGATGCTATTGTATGCTTCCGCATATCTGCTGGGATATCCTGGCACTGCCATCATCATTGTTGTTGGGGTTATTGGTTGTTACATGCTCTACAAAGGATTCGGGTTTGATGAGATTGTCCACGGTGTGCTTGATGCGCTACGGATGTCCCTTTCACGAGGAAGGTTCTCGTTTATTACTTACTCTGCTACGATCCTTCTCATCATTATCGGATTTGCCACAGGCTTTATCAATATTTTAAAATATTACTCATCGGACTCAAGCCTGGGCATTCTGCTGTATCTGATGACTTTTATCTATGGCTCTATCGAATGGCTTATTGTTGCCGGTCTTGTCACATCCATTGGAGTAATTATTGATGTGTATGTCAATGAGCGTGAGGCACTCGGAAAAGTTATCGTATTTCCGTTCTTTGTCACCGCTCTTGGTCTCATTCTCTATGGAGCCAGCTTATACGTCATCACAGTCAGCAGTATCCCTGATTTCCCAATGAATGCAGCAGTTGCACAAAGTACCATTGTGAACTCGACCATAATTGGCATCATATCTGCGGTTCTGGGAGTCATTATACAGTACTTTGTGAATAAGAAAATGACAGAACTCCGCAAGCAGGAGATCATTGAAGTCATGTGAAAGTTCATTTTTTTTTAATCGTCTTTGTAACAATACGAAAAAAGCATCAAACCATTTATTTTTAGATTCATAGCACAAACTCTAAAAAAAAAGGTATTTTTTTCGAACGCTTCAACATTTTTTTTAAAACCGATGTTTATGGTGATTGCATAAAATACCGTTACTTATCAATAAATGACATAACCCAAAATAAATCCATTCCCTAGATTATATGTTTGTTAGTCCTGATTCAACGGGTGCAGGATCTACAGGAACCGGTTTAATAATTATTTATTGCGAAAAAACCTATACCGGCCGGGAACGCTTTAGCCATGGTAAAGTTACGTGTTGATTGAGGTGTTTCTATAGTAAGGTTTGGGATTGCCACATTGAATTCATGGGATGGATACCAGTATATTCCATTCCCATACGAGTATGCTGCATCATCAACAATGAAATCGGCACTGGAAAGATCGATTCTGGTTATCTGGGCATCTTCGTAGTTTAGAATTTTTAACAACTTTTTCTTGAGATCCTGTTTCCCCAGTAAAAAAAAGATGAATCGTGTGCCTTCATCGACTGCATAACTCACATGAATTGCTGCAGTCCCGTTATCAAGTCGTACAGTTACTTCCTGAACCTTGATGTAACCATAACGATCTTCATTTGCGGCTAACGCAGGAGTGACAAGGCACAGTATAAAGATAATCAGCAGCGCGATAGCACAGGCTCGCATAGCAATACAAATTCGTGAATACGCCATAAATTGTTTTGGGTGATTTCAGGCAATCATTCATTGTTTTTTATGAAATCGAGCCCGAAATAACGCCCGATTAAATAAAAATATGACTATTTATTAAGGATCAGTATGATCTCGATGCTTGAGACATTGGTCTTGCCGGAATCAGTATCAATGACCTCAGTAGAGATCACAATCTCTTTTTTTGTTACCCCCGCCAAAAACCGGTTTAAGGAGATCTCTGCGGTATCAACGGCCCGGGAAATTGCCTTGCCTCTGGCTTTGATTGCCACCTCATCTGCGCCATTGTTAAACTGCGTAACTACGGCAAGCACGTAGTTCATTACCGGTTTATTTCCTACAAATACGGTGTTCTCTCTTGGCTGCTGCATAAAGTTTCACCCGTTTTTAAAGATACTTCTTCTTAACAATCAGTTCCGCATTCATTACACTTGCACCGGCAGCACCACGGATGGTATTATGCCCCATTGCAATGAAACGCACACCTTCTCTAAGCCGTCCAACCGAAACGGTCATACCCTTTCCGCGCATTCGGTCAAGACGGGGCTGCGGTCGATCCGGTTCGTCTTCAAAGAAATGGACGGATTCTGCGGGTTGTGTGGGAAGTCCTTTGATTAAGGGTTTATAATCCCGGTATGCTTTTTTGAGTTTTTCAACCGGCTCTTTGATGTCAACCCAGACTGCCATGGTATGCCCATCGATGACCGGCACACGGTGGCAGCTTGCACTCACTTTAAACGACGCATTGGTAACTTTGTTTCCCTTTAATGTACCCATAATCTTGAGCGTCTCGGTCTCCATCTTCTCTTCTTCTTTACCAATATATGGGATCACATTATCATAAATCGACATGGCCGCAACACCGGCAAATCCCGCCCCGGAAATTGCCTGCATTGTTGCTACACGGAGATCTGTGAATTTAAACTGGCGAATGGGCGCAAGTGCAGTCACCATCACAATAGTGGAACAGTTTGGGTTGGTGACAATGAATCCATCTCTGCCTGCATCCTTCTGAACGTCAATGAGACTGAGATGTTCAGGGTTCACTTCCGGAACAACAAGTGGGATGTCACTTTCCATCCGGTAAGAACTCGCGTTGCTGCAGACGGCAATTCCTGCATCGGCAAATTCTTTCTCCACATCCATGGCAATTTCTGCAGGAAGAGCAGAGAACACCAAGTCTACATCCTTCATCGCGTTGGGCGAAGTAGGAACGACTTTGATTTTTCCAATATTTTCAGGAAACGGCGTGTCAAGACGCCAGTTCACGATCTTTCCATAGGGTTTTCCCGCGCTGCGATCGGATGCGGCGAGTGTCGACAGATTGAACCAGGGATGTTCCGCAAGTTGTTCAACAAATCGCTGACCTACCGCACCCGTTGCTCCGAGCACTCCAACATTGATCATAGTTATCAGGTCCTGTTTGTGTGTGATTTTTCCCGTTTGCGATGGTGGCGGGTTTATAAAATCCCATTTCTCCTGTGATAATAAAAACATTGTTTTTTAATATTTTTAGTGTTCCAACAAAAAAAAATCTTTTTCTCTTAATAATTCAAGCGATAACGAATGGCCGTAAATGATTGCAAATTTTACTAAAACTGATTTATGAAATTGAGATCTTAAAAAAACCCGGCAAAATATAGGAAAATGGCTGAACCCTCTAAAAAGGAAGACTAAAAAAAAATGAACCGTAAAAAAACTGAAAAATTATTCCATGTGAATGGCTTCAGACGGGCATACATCAACACAGGTCTGGCAGTCTACGCACTGATCCTTATCCACTTTTGCCTTGTCATTTTCCATGGTAATTGCTGATGCAGGGCATTCACTCACACAGGTTTCGCATCCGGTACACTTTGTATTGTCAACTATTGCTACCAACTAGTTCACTCCATCGTATATGTTTTACAAAAGACAAAAAATAGGTTTCGATATTACCACCAATTTTGTACTGGGCAAAACAAGTGATTATTTTTTAAGATTGAGCACATCGCTCATGCCGTAGATACCGGGTTTTTTTCCTACAACCCACCGGGCCGCATGAATGGCACCGCTTGCAAAGACCGAACGATCAGACGCATGGTGAGAGAGTTCAATGGTCTCAAAATTCTTTGAGAACATGACCTTGTGGTCGCCGACAATATCACCCCCGCGGACGACATGAACGCCAATTTCGTTTCTACGTTCCGTCATCCCCTCGCGCCCGTACATTTTCTGGCGGGAACCTGCCTCTTCTTCTAAGATCTGAAGGATGGTTTTTGCAGTCCCGCTCGGTGCATCCTTCTTATTCCGGTGGTGAGCTTCGAATACCTCAATATCATAATCTTTTAACAACTTTCCGGATTCCCTGACCAGCTGCCAGAAGATATTGACCCCGACTGAGAAGTTGCTGGAGATCACCGCAGGCACGTTATTATGGATTGCTTTTTCCATCACAGCGCGCTGTTCCGGAGTAAAGCCAGTAGTGCCAACAACCAGCGCCACATTGTTGCGCGCAGCCATTTTCACGTTCTCAACTGCTGCTGTCGCTATCGTAAAATCAATCAGTACATCGGCCTTTGTCTTTTTAATGAAAGATTCTGCATTTTTCGTTTCCACAATTTCAGCGCCAAAGAATGAGCTGGGTTTGAGATTTATCCCACCAACCAGTTCCAGTTCGTCAGACTCGTTAACCATCCTGCCGATCGTCTGGCCCATTCGGCCTGAGGCCCCGCAAACCACCACTTTGATCATGGTTCATATCACCTCGTCCGTGTTGCAGCGGCCGGTTTTTTTGGTACAGTTTTTGTTGACGATTTCTTTCTGGATACCTTCGCTTTAGCCCGGGTTTTTGCCGGTATTGTAGCCAGCACTTTTTTAAGTTGTTCGGTCTTTTTTGCATCCAGTTCATCGAGCGGAAGCCGCACAGGTCCTCCTGCCATTCCCAAAAGTTCCACTGCCTTTTTTACCGGAATGGGGTTTGTGTCAATGAACATCGAGCGGAATAGTGGTGAAAGAGCAAAATGAAGCACCAGTGCTTTTTGGTAATCACCCTGTTTCATTGCCTCGTACATGGCAACCATACGGCTGGGATCCACATTTGCTGCAACGGATATGACTCCGGATCCACCCAGCGCCATGATGGGGAGCGTGATGTTGTCATCACCGGAGATGAGGGTAAATTCATCGTCTTGCGTATCTTCAATAATCCGTGACATCTGGCTGATATTGCCGCTGGCTTCCTTGATTGCCACAATATTGGGGTGTTTTGCCAGTTCGGCAACCAGATCGGGTTCAAGATTCTGACCGGTTCTTCCAGGGACATTGTACATGATTACCGGAATATCGAGATCTGCCAGTTTTGTATAATGCTTGATGAGCCCTGAACGGTTCGGTTTGTTATAGTACGGACTGATGACAAGCACCCCATCCGCACCGATGTCCTTAGCTGCCTTTGTTAGCCGTACCGCTTCTGCTGTGTTGTTGGACCCGGTGCCGGCAATGACGGGAATCCTGCCCTTGACCTTATCGACAGTTATCTGGACAACCTTCTCGTGTTCCTCAAACGTGAGTGTTGCTGATTCACCTGTCGATCCACACGGAACAATCCCATGGATACCACAGGACATGAGAAATTCTATGTTGCGTTCCAGACCCTGAATGTCAAGGCCCATCGCAGAGTTCCGTTTAAAAGGGGTTATGATAGCTGGAAGGACACCTTCAAACATGAATTAGATTATGAACGTCTCTTGGTATTTATTTTTCTTGTGATGTAGCCGGCGACGCGGTTCCGGACTCGCTTGCTTGAGATGATTGCAGAAGCGCCCAGCTGCTGCTTGTTTTCATCGAAGTTGGGGGAAAAATAATCTTTTTGCTTGGTCAGAAGTGCGTTACCGAGATTTTTTATGTATGACGGCTTGATTCCCATGAATGATTCCTCAATTTTCTATATCTTAAATGCGGTTTGAACAGATAATAATATTGTTTGTAACGACGACCGGATCCTCGCCAAAAATATACACAATTCCTAATTTTTCATTCCTGCCACAATCAAAAATAATGTCAGGTACACCGTCCTTGCAGCAGGATGCAATGTCCCAGTTAAGAGTACTGATATCAGGGGCTTTCTTTGTCGCGTCAATGGGAGTGCATTCGAGCAGCATTGCTTGAAACACTGATAGCACTTTTTCTGAAAAACGGATGGTTCCCGCACTCCTCATGTGTGGATCGAACTTCATTGCAGTTAGTACGATCCGCGCGCATCGTTCATCAGCACCGAACGCGCATGGTCGTCCGGCAGTTACTTTACCGTCACTGAATACCACACCGCCCGGAACTGCTGCAACCCCGTCACGATCCCGCGCTCCCTTTACCGCGTACAACAGAGATGCACCCCTGTCAGGGATGAGCAGGGGACTCATCGATGCTTCCAGATGGGCAACTGCCAGATCAAGCCGGTAGAGTGCCTCGCTTCTTTCCTGTGCCGGATCCTTCATGTGTAACACAATGGACTTGACGTAACATAATGATGTCTTGTCACCGCGCACTGTGCCTTAAGAATAATTATCGGATAAGCCTATATTCTTCTGAAACGAAAATTCTACCAATGGATGCCCGACTTCTTGATGTGATCATCGGCGTGATTGCATTTTTAATCCTGATTGCACTGCTCGCTATACTGCCTATGGTTATGACAGCAGGTATCGCATACCTTGCAGCAATAATTGTATTTATCCTCCTCCTTTCTGGAGCGGGTTACCTTGTCAATGAAAAAATCGCATAAAAAAACTTGATACATTTATTATGATTTTTTCATTGGGCCTTTCTTTAAATCTCTCTGTTTTGCCCGGTAATAACTGAGCGGATGGTTGACTCTCTCGCACAGATCATCCCGGTGGATACAAAGACCTATGGTGCGCATGGCAGCACATGCTGGGGCGGTGTATTCCGTTCCGGATCCCCCCCTGCCCGTGATATGTTCAACCTGGTACATTGTTTTTTCCAGGTCAAAATCCGGCGATCGGGCATAGAGCTGGCAAATTCCATTGACATCCATGCCAATAGTATGGAGAAACGTAGTAAGGGAAAACCGTCCGGCATGCGTAAGGTTTGTCCCGGCAGTCAAAGCAGAGATCAGTGCCTGCATACATGGGGGAAACGATTTCTCTTCAATTGTTCCGAATTGTTCAAGCATCTGTTCCTGGTAGACTTTTTTTACAAGCGCAACACGTGGCCCGAGTTTTTCGCAGACCAAAGAGGGAACCTTATGCGGGAGGTCTCGCCGCAGGAGCACGCGGATGCGTTCCCTGAGTAACTCATAACGTTCTTCTTTTTTAATATTCACAAAACCGTGTTCAATCCGGCGATTTACCAGATTAAATCTGTCCTGGTGCAGGGGGGATACCAGTTCGACATAATCGGCAAGGGGAAGCCGGTCTTTTGTTATCTGAAATCCAAGCTCGTGCGCAATGGCAATGCACAGGAGTGAGTATTCACCATCATCCTGATGGTAATTCTGGTTCCATTCTTCTTCATTGACAAGAGCATAATATGCACGTTCCGATTCGTATCGCGTTAAGCGGTCAATAAGCGTTTTGTCATGAACGCAGGAAACAATGATCCGTGCCAGCGCGTATACGGCAATTTCATCATCTGCTGTTCCGGTAATCTCTGGCACGAATTTTTTTTTTACAGTGATTGACTCCTGGATGCGCCCGAGTGCACGATCAATTAACAGTTCGCCCTTTTTATCGTTGAACAAGGAGTCAAGTGAAGAAAAACGGCCCTTGATATGATCCTGGGCTTTTTTTAAAAAGGGAAAATGGGAAAGTTCCTTTGCAGATGGGGAGAAATCCATCAATCGGCCTCGATCCGGGGTGCAAGGAGGTATTCAACATGCCCGTTACCACCGGCAATGTCAAACGAGAACCTGACAGGGTGATCGATTCCTAAGAAGATCTCGACCTCTGCGGCTTTGGCCATAACTTTTCCCATGTCTTTTAAGTAATCCAGTGAGAAGAGTGAACGAGCCTCCACAGGAGTAAGTGATTTGAGCTCGTCTTTTGAGAACTCGCGTCTTATATTATCCGTATCTCCTTCTGCAACAAGGTAAAATGTCTGGTCTTTTGGATTGATCCCAAGAGCAATCTTATCAGAAATTACCGCTGCCGCTTTCATGGCGTTGTTGAAATCTTCTCCGGCAATAACAATTTTACCCGGGAGATTGATAGTCGGAGGACTTGGGTCTTTTCGTATGGTGTTTGTATCAAGCAGGGTGATTGAATATTTGTACCCATGAACCGAAACTGACATCTTCTGGGCATTGTCCGGAAGTTCAATGTTGATCAAATCACCCTTTCCTGCCATGCCGAAGATGTTCTTCATCTTTGATATGTCAATACCCAGCTGGCTTTCGGTTGCACTGAACGAATCGAATGCTTCTTTCTTGAGCGTAAGACCGATCATGGCAACATTTGCGGTATCAACAGCCCGCGTGGATATACCATTTTCGTCCGTATGCAGCCGGCACTCCGGGATGAGAGCCGAGATCGCATCGATGAATTCCCTGAAAATATCTGCATCAATCGTAGCTTTTAACATCGCTTACCCCTTAACAAATTGTATTATACAGTATATCGTCATACTTTAATAATAGCGTTTTGGGTTTAACCCTAAACAATTCAGGGGAACGATTAAACAATGGGTTCACAATGGGGACAGGATAAAACATATTTTCGGGCAAAACACGAGGGCTACCGTTCGCGGGCAGCCTATAAGCTCATGGAAATCCAGAAAAAATTTGCTGTTATCAGACCGGATGATAACATTGTTGACTTAGGCGCGGCACCAGGAAGCTGGCTCCAGATTGAGCGGACACTCACAGACGCCCGGATTATCGGTATTGATCTCAACCCGATAGCTGAACTCGAAGGCATAGAAACAATCGAAGGTGACATCAATGATCCTGCGGTTGTTGAACAGGTCAAATCTACTTTAGGAGTTGTCAATATAGTACTCTGCGATGCTGCACCCAAACTCTCCGGTCATAAAAGTTATGACCAGGCTCGTATTATTGCACTGAACGAACAGGCACTCGCATTTGCCTGCAAAGTCTTAAAACCGGGGGGTAATTTTGTAGTAAAATCATTCCAGGGAACGGATTTTCCTGAACTCTATGAAAATTGCAAAAAAAACTTCTATTCAGTGAAAACCTGTATGACGAAATCCACCCGGAAAGGAAGCACCGAGCTCTACATAGTTGCAAAGAACTTCATAGGATGAAAATAATTCCATGCCCCTCAAAGATCCCTATAATCGCCCGGTCAGCAATCTGCGGATTAGTCTTACGCCTAAGTGTAATTTATCCTGCATATACTGTCACAGGGAAGGAGAGAAGAAGTCAGAAGAACCACTGTCTGCTGCTGAAATCGCTGAAGTTTTAAAAGTCGCAGCACACTTTGGGATCCGCAGCGTAAAATTTACCGGCGGCGAACCCATGCTCCGGCCGGATCTTCTGGAGATTATTAAGTCCGTACCTGCAGGTATGGAATCATCAATCACCACCAACGGCACTCTTCTTGCCAGCCTCGCCGCCGATCTCAAACAGGCCGGATTACGGAGGGTGAATGTCAGTATCGACAGCCTGAACCACGAGACCTACAATAAAATCACCGGCTCAGACAAGCTCGATGCGGTACTGGAAGGCATTACTGCAGCACTTAAAACTGGTCTCACACCGGTGAAGCTGAACATGGTTGTGCTTGCTGGGATAAACGATCACGAGATCGATGACTTCCTTAAATTTGTCCGTGGTAACAGGAACCTTGTGCTCCAGCTCATCGAGCTGATGCACTTCAATGAATGTACCAATCATGGGGATCTCAACAGTGTAGAGGATAAACTTGCCGCCCGTTCGAAACAGATTATTACCCGGAGGATGCATCACCGGAAGAAATACTGCCTTGATGGTGCAGAAGTAGAAGTTGTCCGACCGCTGCACAACACAGAGTTCTGTGCGTTTTGCAACCGTCTCAGGGTGACTTCGGACGGGAAACTCAAGCCATGCCTGCTGCGCACGGATAATCATGTAGATATCCGCGGCAAAAGCGGAAAGGAACTTGAAGCCCTGTTTGAAAAGGCAGTCTCGTTGCGCGAACCGTTTTACAAATAAGGATTTTATTCCTTACGATTACTTTTTTACCATGGCTATATCCGGCTTACGGCAATATATTTACAATTTCATAACAAACCTGATGTTATGCTGGATGATAATGAATACCCGGCGGTTCTCAACCACCTGTATGAGAAATCGCTTATGCTTCACGATACCGGAAGTTTCAACAAGACACTGTATTTTTTCTTTATCGATGCGTTAGCACATATTGACTATACGTTAAGCATCTATGCCTATCATTACGAATCTCCGAAAAATATCATGGGCGGGGAATATCTCCGCTGGCGCGTAGATGAAGAGAAGAAAGGGGATCGAACAAAATTTAAGGGATTTATTAACTGGCTCCGTGAGAACCACCCACAGAAATTTGCCTCCCTGCCCTCATTGTGGCAGATGATCTATGATACAGAAGATCCTGCCAGCTACAGGAGTTTCCGGATTGTGCCCGATCCTGACAGCAAATCCCCGCTTCCTCCGGATTTCTTCTATGCAGTCATTGACGAATTTTTTGACCAGGATTTTTTAAAGAGCCTGTATAGCGATGCTTCGCTATCAAAATTATTTGTACTGTATTCCACGAGCCAATGATCCTTCAGGTGTCCTATGCGAGATGTCAGCCGAGTCTGTGCAGATCTGGTCAAAATCCGCAGTGAAAATCCCCCCGGACGAACAGATGAGGTAATTGAATATATCCGGTCATTTCTCACAGGTATTGGTATCAGCTCGGTGGTTTCTGGAAATGCACTGGGGATGTGCAACCTTGTCACAACCGGCAAGAGTGAATTAAGACCCCTCCTCTTTTGTGGTCATGTGGATGTAGTTCCCGCTCTGGACAACGGGTGGACTCACCCCCCGTTCTCCGGAATCATTCAGGATGGGTATGTGCACGGGCGCGGGTCAACGGATATGAAAGGGGGCTGTGCCTCCATTCTTGATGCCTGCGAAACATTTGTAAACCATAATCATGACATACCGGCAACCCTTGCCTTTGTCTGCGATGAAGAGACCGGGGGTAAGAATGGGATTCAGCGCCTGCTTTCCGATGATGCACTCAGGCCCTGTGACTGCATCATTGCTGAGCCAACACCATCACGCCATCCCTGCATTGGCCAGAAAGGGCTGTGCCGGTTAGAGATGACATTCACCGGCACACCTGCTCATGGCTCGCTATACCCTGCAGTGGGGATAAGCGCAATCATGGAAGCCATGTCCCTGCTCGATCATATCAGGGATCTGAATAAAAAAGAGTATCCCGCTGATCCCCCGCTCAAGGAGATCATCGAACAATCATCTGCAGTGCTCGGGCAGGAGTTTCGAATCGAAGGTGTGAGCGAGGTGCTAAAAAAACTCACGTTCAACCCGGGGGTCATAAAAGGCGGAGAGAAATCCAACGTGGTTGCACAGCGCTGTGATCTTGAACTTGAACTGCGGGTACCATGGGGCTGTTCCATCCCAAACATCATATCATCAATTCAGACTCACGCGATTCATGCAAAAATCGTATCTCAGATAACCCATGAACCCTCGATCACGGATCCGAAGTCCCCGCTTGTTGCCATAACCTGTGATGCGGTAAAACGTGTATATGGAGGTGAAGTGTTTCCAATCGTCCAGTGGGCGGCAAGCGATGCCCGATATCTCCGGTCTGCCGGCTTTAAGGTGATTGAGTATGGCCCTGGGGAGGTTCCGACACTCCATGCCGTAAATGAGCGGACTGCGATCGAATCACTTAAAAATGCGTCCCTGATTTATCAGGACATCATGGCAAAATATGCAGATTCAGGATAGGTAAAAATATTATTTTTTCTTCCGGTTAAGAGCAAATACAATCCCACAAACAACAATGACTGCACCAAATGCGGTGAGAGGAGATACCGGGGAATAGGTTGTTTTCTTCTGCACGGTGGTTGTTCCAACCGGTGCAATTACAGTGATTTCTGGAGTTACTTCCGGTACTGCAGTTGTAATTTCGGTTGGAGGTGGCACCGGAGTAGATGTTGCGTAAAATGTGCCGTTCCGGCTTATTGTTACAACCGGTGTGATGGTGCCGGTGATGTTGATTATCTGGAGTTTTCCAACCATGCTCTCCTTGTTCTTCAGTGCATCTGCAAAATTGGGATCAATACTAAGGGCTTTTTTGAAACACTCTGAAGCATCCTGAGTTTTTCCCAGTTGGACGTAGGCAAGTCCCTTGTTGTTCCAGAGCGTTGCATTCTTTATGGTTATTCCGGTTGCAGTGTCAAAGGAACTGAGTGCCTGATTATATTTACCGCTGCCCATGTAAGCCAGTCCTTTATTATTCCAGGACATGAAGTTGAGAAGATCGTTAGCCGTGCAGCGATCGTAAGGGACAATAGCTGCATCGTATTTCTCCATCTGGAGGTAGGCATAACCCTGGTTGCAGTAGGCATCCACGCGATTAGTCTGGACAATGAAAAATTTGTCATAAGCGGCCACTGATTCATTATATCTCCCGAGTTTGAAAAGGCCGTATGCTCTTGCATTCAGTGCGGTTGGGTCTGCCGATTTGATTAAAAGCGCTTGTTCGGACAGGGTGATGGCATCTGTATATTTTCCCAATTCGTTTAATGCCACGGCCTTGCCTGCCATTGCAGATGCAAAATTACTGTCAAGTGCTAGGGCTTTATCGTAATACGTAAGGGCATCTGCATAATTACCCGCTATCGCTGCGTTCTGCCCATTCATATACCAGTCCTGAGCATCCTCAGCATGCACACACGGTATAGCGAGTAGGGTTAAGAGAACGACCAGAATAATTGTTTTTGATCTCATAATCTCAATCACGAAATTTCCTTTAATCGCAGATGAATCTATTCATTTTAACGGATTTGTCTTGATACCGGATTCCTGCAGGCACATTGGTCGATGGTGAGAGCTACGGTGGCTGCAAAAAATGCAGTTGCACAGAACGTTATGAAAAAGCCAGAAAAGTCTGCTATCAGGCCGGCTATGAACGGAAGTGCGGTCATCCCCAGGTAACTTGTCGTAGAGAACAGTCCCATTGCAACACCCTGATGCCCCTTGATATCAGCCAGATAAGCCATCTGCGCGATCATTACGATACCGGCAAGGGCCCCGATCACAATGAAACCCATGGGGGTATAATAAGAGAGAAGGATGCCAAAGACCATCATGACAGCACACAAGCGGATGGTCTGTACCGGGGGCAGCGATGTGCGGGAAGCAATAAGGACTGCGATTATAGTAGAGACACTCATTAATGCGATCCAGATGCCGACAGTATGGGAAGAGACCCCGGAAAACTTCGGGTATAATGATATAACGACTCCGGTAATGCCGACAAGGATCACTGAAGAATACCAGAGATAACGGTATTCTTTAACCAGTGGCAGGAGAACAAAATTTCCCATTTTTTGTGCGGTAACGGGAGACTTGCTGAGGAAAAAACCGGTCACCGCGGGGATTATGGCACAGCAGGAAAATAGCAGAATACCAAGGGCTGGTTGCTGGAAGAATTCCCCCATCCATCCAGCTGCAATGAGTCCGGAAATGAGCCCGGCATTCAGCATCGCCATGAAGTACCCGCTCATCCGCTCATGATCAGCTACAGTATTCACATAAGACATAGCTGAAGCAACAAAACATCCAGCCCCGATACCTTCTGAAAAACGGATGAAGAGCACAGGAAAAGGAGATGTGATCACAAAGAGGGAAAAACCACTGATCACTGTAATGATGAGACCCAGACGGATGAGGGGGATGTGCCCGATGCGGTCAGACAGGATACCTGCCGGAAGTGTGCTGATAAAAGCACCCAGAAAATAGGCAGCATAGATAGCCCCCTGAAGTGCAGAACTCCCGGCAAACGATGGTAGCACTGGAACAATGGCGTTGGAAAGCGCCATCACCGCAAAGACCCCGAAAAAAAGAGTGAACCGGGTTTTCATGGATGCCAGTGTATCAGACCATGCGGTATGTCTCGAGATTCATTGGAGAATGCGTCTCGATATGGTACCGTTTGTAGATGGAACTTGCCAGATCGATTGTGTTATTTTCATCCCCGTGGATGCAGAAGATCTTCTCGGGGCGCGGCTGGATCTGACCAACGTAATTCATCAGCTGCCTGCGATCCGAGTGACCCGAGAACCCGTCAACAGTGACGATCTCTAAGTTGATGGTGATGGTTCCTTTTCGTCCCATCGGCACTTCGCGCCAGCCTTTCTGGATGCGCCGCCCGTAGGTTCCATCAGCCTGGTACCCGACAAATATAAGCGCGTTCTTCTCATCCTGTGCAAGGTTCAAGAGATATTCCATCACCGGTCCGCCGTTGAGCATCCCACTTGTTGTGATGATCACGCAGGGATCACCGTTAATGACTTTCTCGCGCAGTTCCTGCGAGTCCACCTGCTGGAAGCATTCGGCAAGGAACGGGTTCATACCTTCGCGGAAGATCTGGTTTCGTAACTCTGTGTTGAGGTACTCCGGATAGCAGGTGTGAATCGCCGTTGCCTCACGGATCATTCCATCGAGATAGATCTTCACCTTTGGGATCTTATCAAGGCGCATACCCTCTTCAAGCGCAAGCATCACTTCCTGGGAACGCCCGACAGAAAAGGCCGGGATAATTACTTTTCCACCCCGTGACAGGACAGTGTTAATCGTTTCGTACAGCTTTGCCTCTGCATCGGTACGGGGTTGCTGGAAGTCATTGCTGCCACCATACGTACTTTCCATGAAGAGCGCTTCGAGACGGGGGAACTGGTTGATGGCCGGATTGAAGAGGCGGCTCTTTGCGTAATTGAAATCACCGGTGAAGGCGATGTTGTACATGCCATCGCCGATATGGAAGTGCGCAATAGCTGAGCCAAGGATATGACCGGCGTTATGGAAGGTGAGTTTGATATCCGGAGCAATATCAGTCACGCTGCCATAGTTGAGAGTGATCGAGTGCCGGATATATGTTTTGACTTCGTTTGAGGAGTAGGGAATTTTCCGATCTTCTTTATGGATGACATCGAGATAATCCAGCTGGAGCATGGCCGAGAGATCGCGGGTGGGTGGGGTGGAATAGACCGGGCCTTCGTACCCGTACTTGTATAGAAGGGGCACAAGAGCGCAGTGATCGAGATGGGCATGGGTGAGAACAACCGCATCGAGCTGGGCTAACGGGTGGATCTCCGGGACATAGAGGTATGGCGTACCTCCCTGGTTGTCCGGCTTCTCACCGCAGTCGATGAGCACCCGGCTGTTTGGGGTAGTGAGCAGGAATGCAGCCCGGCCAACTTCCCGGCAACAGCCAAGCATCGTCACGCGAGCCCACTGGTCTCTTTTGACAGAATCCTTGCTGGTATCGTCTTTGCCAGGAATATCCCGGTGAATCCGGCGACCGATGGTGCGCAGGAAAGATTTTCTTTCTTCGTTTGTGGAGCGGAGGTACTGCCGGATCTGCTTTACAGTTGAACTCTCGATTGGAGGAGTCCGTACAACCTTTGGCGTCCATCCGATATGACGCGTGATATCCCGCAATGTGGTTCCGTTCTTCCCAATGACCACCCCGGGTTTCTCTGCTTCTATTAACACTTCTCCGGTATCGGGATCAAAAAAGATATCGGTGATACCTGCAGTCTCTGGAACTACCGCTTTGATGTCATTGTACGCTTTTTCCGGTTCTTCTAAAATTGTTGGTCTTACGACAATCCGCTTGCGTAAATCCCTGGCAAGGATCTTAATTAAGTCTGCCTCATCAGCAAACCGTTTTGGATCATCAGTGTAAATGACAAGTTCCGGGCCTTCAAACTCAACCTGCGTCACCGTGATGCCACGAGGCACCTTTTCATTGATCTTATCTTTAAGCTCTTTGAGCCGTTCTTCGATTAACATAATAATTAACGTCCTAAAAAAAGTTTTTATGCGGGAGATTTTCCAAGATATTTTAAAAGTGCGTCTTCTCCAAGTTCCTGATATCTGTCTTTTGTGATCACAACTACATGGATGCCCTCTCCGGACCCGGCATCGCGTTTCATTGCAGATTTCAATGCACGCACTGCAATATCAATGGCTTCATCCTCGGTCATGTTCGGACGGTACCGGTCTTCGAGTACACCGTATGCCATGGGTGAACCGGAACCGGTGGCAACAATCTCTTCTTCTTTGGTTGCGCCACCCATTGCATCCACAGAGTATACGCTCGGTCCGGTCTCGTCAATCCCACCGACAAGAAGCTGGACATAGTACGGGAAATACCGGTTCTGGTTTAAATAATTCGAGAGTAGCGTTGCAGACGCACCGACCGTGATTGAACGCGATCTGCGAATCTGGTAGAGATTACACTCAACTGTTAGGATGCGTGCGAGTTGCTGTGCATCTCCAACACCCCCGGCAGTGGTCATACCGATCCGTTCTGCTACCTTGTACACTTTTTTTGCTTTCTTGCTTGCGATCATGTAGCCCATGGTCGCACGCTTCTCGGTTGCAAGGATCACACCATCTTTAAAAACAATACCGATGGTAGTTGTCCCCTTCATGGACTCCTGTAACTGTTCAGGCATAGTAACATCCCAAAAATAAATTTAACGCTAAAATTCTAATAAAAGCGCTGTAAGGTATTAGAGGATACCAAGAAATTTAAAGGTTTTTATTAGGTCCCTTCCTTACAGAGGGCCCGGATAAGTTCTCGATCGTAGAGCATGGCGACAAGTCGCTTGTCACCGTTTATGACAGGCAGCTGGTCAACCCGCGCCCTGCGCATCTTTAATGCACACTCACTCACTTCAGCGTTGTGCGGAACGGCAACCACATTTTTTACCATCGCCAGTTTGACAGGACGGTTGGGAAGCTGAACTCTTGATATGCCGAAACTGATCGTGTGGTTATCCCTGATGCTCTCCCAGGTCCATTCATCATCATCCGTTCCATTCGAAAAGTCACTCACCCCAACAGAATCTTCAATGCTTGAATTCCTTATGAGATCCCGCTCTGATATGATGCCCTGCAGTTTGTTCTCTTCATCCAGTATGGGAATTGCATCTACACCGGAGATCTCCATCACCCTTCCAACAACCGGCAGAGGTGTTTCTTCCCAGAGTGCAAATGTATTGCTGGTATATTTAGTCTTGATCTCTTCAGTGATCTTGAGATGTGCAATTGCATGAATAAGATCTGATACTGAGATCAGGCCAAGCAAGTGACCCTCCTCAACAACAGGCAATCTCCTGATACGGTGTTCCACTAAAAGACGTGCGGCCTGCCGGATATCTGCATCGGGTCCGATACTGACAGGCTTTGGTGTCATGAGAAGTCCCAGTTGGGTCTCTTCAGGTTTTCGCAGCAGATCCTTTCTTGTGATGATGCCGACAATTTTCTTGTTCTTGACGACCGGTACTCCGGAGATACCTGTGCGCTTGAGGATTTTCAATACATCGTCCCGGTTGCCGGGTATCTCTACATGAACGACATCTGACGTCATGTAATCTCTGACGATCTTTTCAGTTATGCTCTCACCACCATTGTTGAGATTTTGCTATGAGCAATCACAAACGTGCTGACACTCCCAATAAGCAGTTTGTCTGTGTTGCTCTTTCCGTGCGAGCCAACAATAATAAGGTCGGTTTTTTCCCGCTCTGCCAAAGAAATGATCTCGCTCCCCGCATGTCCCTGTTTCATATGTGTAGTAAGGGAAAGACCCTGAGTTTCGGCAAATGCTTTTGCCTGTGCAAGTTTATCCTGCCCCTCTTTTTCTAACACGCGGTACATGATCTCTACGGTATTATCAGTAGGAAGGGAAGAAAAAAGCCCCGTCTCCACCACATAGATGGCATGGATCTTCGCATTCCAGATCCGTGCCTCATCTACGGCCCGGGCCAATGCCCGGTCGCTCACTCCAGAGCCATCAATAGCAACGAGTATATTAGTAAACACCGGAATCCCTCAAAACAAACATTCCGTTTTTATTTGGGTCTATGAATTAAAAACATTATGGACAATATGGCCACAGGATACCCGTTTTATGATACTGGTAACCGGATCGCGGCTGAATTGCAATGCAGACTTTAAAGGATCGATCCTGAAAAGGTTTGCCCGCGCACCAGTGCGGATAAAAAAGGATTCCCCGGTAAGTTCTGATCCCTGGACCGCTGCGCGCAGCAGGATTTCTGGTTCTAGCCTGTAAACAGTTGAGACAAAGGCCATCTCTGAGAACAGATCCGGAGGCACGAACATGGCATTGTCAGTGCCAAGGTAAAGTGTACAGCCGAGTTTGTGCATGAGATGCAGAGGGGGTTTCTGTGCAGTTTTTGTCACTCCCAGAGTCCAGTTGGATCGTGGGCAGACTGCAATGGGAATTGCCATCTCGGCACATTGACGGAGCTGTTTCTTTGTTGCATGGGTGGCATGGATGATAAGATCCGGTTCATACGCGAGTGCAGCATCAACATCTTCTGAGTCCCGCTCCCCGGCATGAAATGCGATCTTCTTTCCCATACGTTTTGCATCTCTCACCAGACGTTCGATCTCTTTGACATCACGGGTACTGCTGATTCCAAGTCCATCTGCACATTTCTCACCGCCATTTCGGCCAAAGATTACGGATGAAAATGAGAGCCCGTCTGAGGCTTCTTTGAGTGCGGTGACTCCGTTTACTCCACCCTCACGGAAATCAGCACAGCCGGCAACCCCTCCCTTGATCATTCCTTTGATACTTGTCCGCATACCCTTAACAAGATCTTTTCGGGACGCTGCTGCAAGCAGCCGGTGCTTCAGCCCGTGGGGGGGAGTGACGAGTGCTGTGAGATCACCGGTTGCACTACAATCCATGGCTACCGTATCGCCAAGGTGTGTATGTGCATTGAACAATGCCGGGCAGATCCAGCAGTCTGGTGCACCGGAATTGTCCTCAATTGCCGTAATGTGACCGTTTTCTATGATGATATCCACTGGTGAGAGCGCAAGCTCGTTGCCGACAAGGGCTTGTCCGGAGATCTGGTACAGGGTCTTTTTCATACGCCGTGACTCTTCTTTATATATCCAAAAATGAAATATATTTGCATGGCAAAGAAGCAAGGTGGAAGATTATTATCATCAGCAGGTCTCGTTAACTATTATGAGAGCGAGGACCGTCGGGCAATTCATATCGATCCCATTACTGTTATTGCAGTAGCCGCCGGGGTTGGTATCGTCATTATGGTGATGAACTTTATCTACTGATTCCATTCCTTTTTCAACACTTTTTTGGTGATGTCTTCATCATTCCTGAAATACAGGTTGTCATGACCTGTCCATTTCGGGCAGTTCCTAAAGACAACGGCCGGGACACCATTGTTGCTCTCGCCCATCACAAAGTTGGCAAAGCCGGCAATCTCATCTGCGACCGCCTCTTCAGTGATCTTGAGCACATGACCAAACAGATCCGTATCGCCCCGGAAATCCCTGATTGCAGTAAAACCACCCCATCCAATTGCGTGACCGGTTTGCCCGCGACGGAATGAGCGCCCGCAGGTATCGGTAATGATAATGCCCACATCCCTGCCACAGTTCTTTTTTATCTCATCTTGCAGGTCAAGAGCAGACTTCATCGGATCGGGCGGCAGGAAAATGATCATGTCATCTTCGATATTGCTCTGGTCAACACCGGCCCGTACGCCGATGTGACCAAATGCCATCTCTGAGAGGATGAACGGGTGTTCCATGATAATATCAGTAGACGCATCGAGCACGGCCTGGACAAAACGAGGGTCTTCACCATTGAGCTTCCCAAGACGCACAGCCCGTTCTGAAGGAGTGAATGATGAGAGTTTTTTTGTGTAGCCTTTTGCTTTTGAATAGATTGTCGATGCAATGCACAGGATATCCCCATCCTGCAAAAGCACGCGCTTACAGATCATCTGAGCAATATTATCACCTGCATGGATGAGAGGAAGATCCTGCACACCCATGACCTGAATATTTTCCATATCCTCTCTATGAGATTATATGACGATATAGGAGTTTCGTTTCTTATCCGGTTTTTTTTTGATACTATCAGATACGTGTGCTTCATTTTACCCGCGGGACTATTGAAGGCAGATGCCCTGCGATTGATGAAAATTTTAAAAAACCTCCGATATATTTTTAAGAGGATAGCGCGCAACAAATGTTTACCATGTACCTTATTATACGGTGCCCATCCTGCAGGACGTTTACGTACGTGGATCATTTTCAGCGCTGGAAACTCTGCCCGCAATGCGGGCATGCGCATGAAGTGATAAAATCACCGGCATATCTTGAGGTTCATGATTACCATGAGGCCGAGCATATAGTGAAACAGATGGAAAAGCACCTCCATACCAATAAGAAAAAGGATTTCACTCCTGAGGAAACCGCTGACCTTCGCCACCACTATGCTGAGGCGCTGCGTAAACGGGTTCCAGGTCATCACGCGCATTAACGCAATTATTCTTTTTTAATCCGTTACAAAGGGAGCCGTGGCAATAAAAAAACGGTGATGGAATTATCAATCATGGATCGTTCCCCGCACCCATGAGGTTCCTACTCCAACAATGCACAGTCCGGAAAAGATCAAAAATGAGATCGTCACACTGGTCATGAGCTCTGGAAAGACTTCAGGTGTGATAGTGACCGATCCGATAAAAACTGAAAAACATAACATGGCAATTGCCATTGAAAGCACCTGACCGAGAGAGCGCATGGTGGCGTTCATGCCGGATGCGATGCCAAGATACCGTGGCTCAACCGAGCTCATGATCGCATTTGTGTTGGGCGATGAGAAGAGCGCGTACCCAAAACCGAGCACCATTAAGGCAGTCACAATGGCATAGAGCGGTGTTAAGGGGGTTAAGAATATGAAAAACGAGAGCCCGATTGTTGTGATCGCCATGCCCACTGTAGCAACAATGCGGGGTTCGATACGATCGGACAGTTTTCCGGCAACTGGTGAGAAGAGAGTCTGGACAAGGGGCTGGGCTACAAGAATAAAACCGGCAGTTTCTGCTGAAAATCCCTTGATGTACTGGAGGTATAATGACAGGAGAACTGCAACAGCAAAGGTAGCACCGTAGTTGATCATGGCAGCGATATTTGAAAAGATAAAAGTTCTGTTGTTGGAGAAGATCTTTAGATTGAACAGAGGTTTTTTGCATTGCTGTTCCCACCAGACAAATAATCCTGCTGTGCATATTGCGGCAAATAACCAAGTCAAAGCAAACGGGTCCGGCAGCAGGAGCATCCCAAAAATTCCGCTAAAGAGCATGACCCCGTACACCAGTGCACCAGTGAGATCGAATCGTTCTCCTGCGGCATCCGCCCATTCGTGCTTTACCCAATACAGGGTTAAGGCAATGGTAATAATTCCAAGCGGCACGTTGATGAGAAAGATTGCCGGCCAGCCAAATTGATCTGTAAGAATTCCGCCAAGAAACGGGCCTATGGAGAGACCGGCATAGACTGTTGCTATGGTAATGCCAAGCGCCCAACCCCGTT
Organism: Methanoregula sp.; assembly: GCA_030653335.1. GTDB lineage: Archaea > Halobacteriota > Methanomicrobia > Methanomicrobiales > Methanospirillaceae > Methanoregula. Next base: position 21,922 of record JAURZP010000379.1, read on the forward strand.
CTCCCGGACCATACACCTGAGTCACGATAGCAACCGATGTGGCAAAGAGCATGGCCCCACCGATTCCCTGGATGAACCGGGCAGCAATCAGGAAGCCTGCAGTGGGTGCAATGGCTGATGCCAGAGATGCGACAGAAAAGATAAGAACGCCAAGCAAAAAGATCTTTTTGCGACCGTAAATATCTGCAAGCCTGCCAAACGGGACGATGAAGAGAGCTGCCGAAACAATATATGCAGACGTAATCCATCCAAGAGTTACGGCATCTGCTGTGAACTGGGCAGCCATTGCCGGAAGTGCAATGGTTATTGAAGATCCGGTATAAGGAACAAGAAATGATGCGAGCGAAGCGACAAGAAGGATGATCTTTTTTTCCCGTTCATCAACCATGGAT
>JAURZP010000390.1 GCA_030653335.1 Methanoregula sp.
TTTAGCAAAAACCCACTTCACAACAATGCAACCGAGTTAAAAACCAGTTATGTACTGGATATAGACGGGACATGGTTTATTGGTGCAGGTACGTATCGTGCACCGGGTGCCGTTACGCTTACGACCGTCATCACATCTGCACCCACTCCCATCCGCAACTGCGATGATCTGGTGAAATATGTTCAGGAAGCAAAAGCGTACGCACTCCACAAGGGCCGGGAGATGGCACTTTACGAGTTCAACAACAAAACCGGACAATTCAGTCACGGTGAATCGTATATCTTTGCCTATACCTCAAACGGTACTACACTTGCGCTGCCGTTCCAGCCGGAATTAATCGGGACAAGTCGCTGGAACATCACCGATCCCGAGGGAGTCCGGTACATTCAGGATATGGCCCGGACTGCACAGGGCGGGAGTGGTTTTGTCCAGTACCGGTATCCCGATCCGGCCGAAAATTTTTCAATGAAATTAAAGACCAGTTATGTTGTTGATGTCGATGGCAGCTGGTTTGTAGGTTCAGGAATATACGCAAAAGACTGATTTTTTTCCATTCGACCATTTTTTTTAACAGTGGCAGGGCCGCGACCATGGTAGACCTGGCATACCCACCAGTTTACATCTCCGTCTAAGACCCCTTATCAGTGAGGGAGACCGTGTACCAGTTCCGGCACAAACCCACACAATTCCGGCACACACATTTTAAAAAACTTTGCAATAAGCCCCGTCTGGCAGGATTCGGCGGAGTTCGGGCTCAAAAAATGTACGCTAATAGACAGTTTTCGAGGGCAGATCTCTTGTCAGATGGGCAAATCTGGTGGAAAACCAAAGAACAGTCTGTTTTGGGGGTCAAATCGAAAAATTCTATTGTCAGACAACGTCGTCAAATTGGGTGAAGGAAAGAAAATTGGATTTGGACTGAAAGGGTGTATCAAATCCAGTGACAAATGAATGTCTGGGTTTAATGCCCTCTGTGCTTACGCCGGGGAAGAGATTTGAACTCTTGAGGTGCAGGGCACCAGTAGCTTTCAAGGCTACCGCCTTCCCGGACTAGACTACCCCGGCATTCTCCATATATTGGGTTTAGTATGTAAAAAAGGCTTCTTAACCATTTTACTCAGGAAACAGTTGTGCGGACGATACACCGGCAACTGAAATATTTATATGAACAGGTTATTTGCGCGAGAGTAAGACAGCGATGCTGACAGCCACAAATCCCACCAAAGGAAATACCGGGGATTGCGGTGTTTCTGTGGGAGTCTGAGGCGCAGTTGCTGCAAATGCTTCAGGTATGGTCGGACTCACAGCAATAGAGTTGACATTTTCTGCATAGAGGAACACTTCGCTGCGATCAGCATACTTGTAAGGGTACACTTTGACATAGACGGTCTTACCCCGGCCTTGGAATTCTGCTCGTTCCGGGTTTAATGCTCCCTGTTTATTTACCATATGAATGACGCCCTTGTCATCAACGTATTCAATCACCCAGTCTATGGATGATGAAGTATGCAATACGACAGGTCCAAACAGAGTCCTGACAGAAAAATATGCCGGAGAATCCCGCGATGCTTTTGCATGTGCGGAGAATACCGGGTATGTTGTTGCTGTTGTAATGGGAGTAACACTCATTGTAGGTTCTCCGGTAATTGAGATTGTACGTGTTCCGATGTATCCTTTCGCATCGGTAAAACTCACCTCATAATCACCGGGTTCTGTTATGGTAATGTCAGCAGAGAAGAGACCGGCATTGTTTGTGTTCACATAAGTGGGTCCAAACACCACTGTATTCTGGGGACCAACGACCTCGATCTGGATACCGGAATTTTCTCCGCCTTTGATTGAACCTGCGATATACATCTTGCCATTGAAACTCTGGCGGGTGAGAGAAGAGATATAGATTTCATCGGCGCGATCGATGAGTTGAATAATGCGTATGTTTTCTGATGAACTGCCTAACCCTTGGGCTGGCACCTCAACTTTATACGTTCCTTTCTTTAAGTTGCTTGTATCAAAAACCGTTGTAAAAGTTCGATCAGATTTAATGTAGACGACATTGCTTTTAACCTCAGTCGAAGTTGTCAGCTGATAATAGAGTACCACATCAATGTAGATTCCGGAAGGTAGGGTGGTTGTCCCGGTCACAATGAGAGGTTTTCCTATAGAAAGAGATACCGGGGCATCGATGTTCACCTGATATGCCGATGCGATTCCCGATAAAAAGACTAGTCCCATAACAAAAAGGACGAACTTTTTCATCTATGTACGATTAACTAATAGGATGTTAATGATTTCTGAACGAATCGAAAAACCACTCGCAAGCTGGCGGGGAAAAGAGCGTTACGGCAATGAATTGCTAGAATGCCTCACGATAATCTTTAAAAGTGCCGGGTGTAGTTGGTCAAAATGCCGGATGTGCAGTTACCGTCACGAACGGTATGAAAAACAATCCTGCGAAAAATTAACTGACCATCTCAAAGCCCAGCTTGCGTGGATAAAAGCCGAGTTCAAACCCGATGACTACCGGATGGTGAAGATTTTTACTTCAGGAAGTTTTTTTGATCCTGCTGAAGTGCCGTCAGAATTTTTAACCGATGTGGCCACGACTTTCCGCGGCAAACTGTTGATTGCAGAAACCCGCCCGGAATTTGTTGATACTGATATTATCCGCGCATTTATCGAAAACCTGGATGACGGCAGCTGGAAAACCCCGCTGTATTGTGCAGTCGGATTAGACACGAGTAGCGATCCGATCCGGGAAAAATGCATCAACAAGGGATTTACTTATACTGAATTTATTGCAGCAACATCAAGGGCCAAAGCAGCAGGAGCGGGTATCAAGGCATACCTCTTATTCAAACCACTCTTTTTAACCGAAAGAGAAGCTTTTGACGATATGAAACAATCAATCCGCGATGCAGCTTCACATGCTGAAATGATCTCGATGAATCCCTGCACAGTGCAGCGAAGAACAGAACTTGAATTTTACTGGAAACGGGGTGCATATCGTCCACCCTATCTCTGGAGTGTTCTTTCCCTCTTAAAAGAAGCCCCGGTCCATATGACATGCGATCCGCTCGGGGGCGGGCAAAAAAGGGGACCGCATAACTGCGGGAACTGCGATTACGATCTGGTCAAAGGCATACGCGACTATTCCCTTTCCGCAGACAGGGAATTGATCAATGCACTGTTAGAGACTCCTTGTGACTGCAAAAAAGAGTGGGAGTATGTTCTGGAGAACGAAACTCCGTTCTGCATGCCACTGACCCGTTAAATAAAAAAAGATCCTGCTAAAAAAGATATCAATTATTTTTTTGCTGCACTGCTCTGGATCTCAAGTTGTCGTGCGAGCAGCGGCAGGAATGTTCCTGCATCAGAAACGATACCGATTGCCTGCATGCTACCGCGGTCCATAAGTTTGGTGAGGGCTGCCGGGTTGATATCAACACAGACCGTTTTCACATTGGAAGGCAGACAGTTACCGACTGCAACAGAGTGCAGGAGCGTTGCGATCATCAGGATCATGCTGCAACCCGCGATATGTTTCCTCATGGTGTCCTGCGCAGTCATGACATCTGTGATCACATCGGGAAGCGGTCCATCATCGCGAATTGAACCCGCAAGCACAAAGGGGATATTCTTTTTCACACATTCATACATGATACCGCCAGTAACCACGCCTTTATCTACTGCGGACTTGATCGAACCTGCCCGCATGATCTCGCTGATGGCATAGAGATGGTGTTTATGGCCGCCCATAACCGGTTTTCCTGTGGAAATATCCATACCAAGCGAGGTACCAAAGAGATTATACTCGATATCATGCGTTGCAAGAGCGTTCCCGGCAAAGAGTACGTCGATGTATCCTTTATGAATCATCTCGGCAAGTGCCTTATCAGCACCGGTATGAATGATCGCAGGACCCCCGACAACCGCAATCCTGCCACCTTTTTTCCGGACTTCGAGAATTTCTCTTGCTATCTGTGCGATCAACGTCTCGCTCGGTCGTTCGGAAGATACCGTTCCGTGCATGAATTCAAACGTGCTGCTTTCACGGGGCCGTTCCGGATAACTTACATTTACACCCTGTTCCCCGACAACAACCAGATCTCCTTTCTTTATCTTTGCAAGAGCGGTACACTTTGCGGTTTTATTTTTCAGATCAAGTACAATTAAAAAATCCATCTTGACAGGTTCAACCGGGATCCATTCTCCTTCAAATTTTACCTGGGTCGGGTGGTTTGTGGTGGTATAAAAACCCTTAGGCACCTTGCAGTCATCATCAGCATGCACAAGATGGACATCTTTTACTTCAATAGGGCGGACACCGAGACGATGGAGTTCAGATAGAATTGAGTGGAGCTTTGCCTTAGTCGAGGCGGCTATACGCAGGCGGGCATAACTTGGATCCGTCTTCTTTTTCCCAATATCAAAGACAAGGATCTCAAAATTGCCCCCCATATCCATGACCCGGTCAAAGAGCTGCGTCATAATCCCTGAATCAATGATATGACCCTGCAGCTCGATCTCCTGAGACTCCACCATAATACAGAGATCTATGGTGATGCATCTTAATATTTATTCCTGACTAATTTGACAGGATTGAGCCTGTTTTTGGGGGAATGTCACGGATTTGGAAGAATTTTTAAAAATTATAAAAAGATTGCACTTCACGTTCAACGCACATCAGTTTGTATCCGGATTGTTATGAAAAATGCTTTTTCTCTTGTTGGATAACAGGATTTTGTTTAATAAAAATCCCGGCTTTTTTTAAATCTTCTTTTGTATTGACATTAAGAGCCAGCCGGGGTTCTTCTAATAGCAGCTCCAGCTCGTCCTGGGGTTTTGCAATGATTGCTCCGTTCAGGATATTTACACCCGCCGGGCATGCCATAATTCCATGGATCTCTTCGCGATACGGCATCCCCTCCTGACAGGATGTTACCAAAGTTTCGGGTACCCAGACTGAACATGCATCTTTTGTGCTTGAACGATACGCACCAGTGATAGTATGGATTATATCCGGAGTAATACAGGGAAGGTCTGAAGCGCTGACAAATAACGGTTTTTCCTCTTCAAGCATCATAACTGCGCTTACCATGTCTTCTATGTAACCAGCACCTTGTGTTTTACAGAATTCAATGCCATGAGCCCGGCACCAGTTCAAAGTCATGGGTGTCCGGAATGACGCAGCTACAACGGGTTCACACCCGGCGCTTTCGAATGCATCGATCACATAGGAGATGAGAGGGCGTCCGGAGATCCGGATAAGCGGTTTTTCCCCGAGATTTAGCCTGCTTCCCACACCCCCCGCCATGATCAGGGCATACATGCAGCTATTGCCTCCATGAGCAGAAGATTTTCATCACGAGTCCGGACTGCAACGCGGATGCAGGTGGGTAGTCCAAAGGAGGTGCAGTCTCTCACAAGAATTAAACGTTCTGAAAGGCACTCACAAAGCTTCGCAACATCGCGATTGCATTCCACGAGAATAAAATTTACAGAAGACGGATGACAATAAAATCCAAGCGCTGTGATCTCATGGGTGAGCCAGTCCCGTTCCTGCCGTATTCGCTCACGCGATGCCTCAAGATCTTCGATATGAACGAGCGCCTGCATTGCAAAAGCCTCTGCAAAGGCATTCACGCTCCAGGGAGGGCGGGAAATTTCAATCTTCTCAATCAGGTCCGGTGCCCCAAACCCAAAACCAAACCGTATTCCCGGTACAGAGAAACTTTTTGTTAACGAATGCAGGACAAACAGGTTTGGATCTGATACATCTGCAAGGCTCTCTTTGGGATTGGAAAGCGCGATAAACGCTTCATCGCAAAAGAGCATCCCATCATGCATGTTCATTTCAAAGAGTCTCTGCATCAGGCTCTTCTTATCCAGTAATATGCCAGTCGGATTATTGGGATTGCAGATGAATGAAACATCTGCCATTAAGGGGTTGTCTGCCGGTGCAGCACCGGCAAGTCGGGCGGAGAATGCATATTCACCAAATGTCGGCGATTCGGAAAAAAAATGTTTATTCCCGGAAAGCACGACCTGACAAAAGACCCTTATAAGTTCTATCGAACCGTTACCTACGCAAATCTCTTCGGGGTTGCGGTGAAATACAGCGCCAATTCTTTCTTTGAGTTCATGATAGGAATCATCAGGATATGAAGCGAGGAATTCTGGATTGCAGTGCCATTCAAACTCCGGGGGATACGGGTTGACACTCGCGCTGAAATCCAGCACATTTTTTCTGGTCCTTTCGAGCTGGCGCTTTCCTGTGCCCCCATGAACCACTCGTTTTGGAAAGTCAACAGCCATAAAAATCCTTTTTTTTAGAATACTTTGTCTGGCCTTCTTAAATGCGTTTTTAAGAATGTCCTGCAGGCAAAGAGAACATGTCAGACAATTGGCATGGTTCGTTGGACAGGCACGATGTACCCACTTACACTCAACAATATAAATTCCGGCTGCCAACGTATGAGCAGTGACAATTGCAATTCTTGGCGGCGGACTTTCAGGACTCGCACTGGCCCGCCTGCTGCATGAAAAGGGCAACGATGTAGTTGTCCTTGAAGCGGAGGCGGCGTACGGCGGCCTCTGCCGATCTAAAAACGATCAGGGATTCACTTTTGATATTGGCGGTTCGCATATCATCTTCTCGCGCGATACAGAAGTGCTCCTTTTCATGCGTCGGATGATTGAGAGAAACGAACAGCGCAATGATCGAAACACAAAAATTTTTTATAAAGATCAGTATGTCAAATACCCGTTTGAGAACGGGCTTTTTAAACTTCCTGAGCAGGATCGGTTCTTATGCATCAACGAGTTTGTAAAGACCCATGTGGCTGTTGAAAAAGGCGAATTGCCGGCTCCTGAGAATTTCCAGGAATGGATTTACTATACCTTTGGAAAAGGGATTGCCGAATGCTACATGGTTCCGTACAATGAGAAGATCTGGAAGTTTCCTACCAATCAGATGTCCCTGCACTGGGTTGACGGGCGCATTCCCCGCCCCCCTATAGAGGATGTGATCAAATCTGCGATTGGCATTTCCACTGAAGGCTACACCCACCAGTCGGTTTTTTCCTATCCGCTGGATGGAGGTATTGAAGCGCTTGTCCATGCTATTGCAAAGCCGATTATGGACCGGATCCGTACCGGGTTCCGCGTAACTTCAGTACGGAAAAAAGGCGGTGTTTTTGAGATCAGTAATGGTAAGGAAGTCATTGTCGCTGATCAATGCATCTCTACCGTACCTGTTCAGCATCTCATGGCAGCTCTTGACAATGTGCCGGCCAAAGTAAAGGAGGCGTGTGCTGCCCTCAGGTACAATGCACTCGTATGCGTGAATATCGGAATACAAGGAGTGGTGCCGGACATATCATGGCTATATATTCCGGAGATCGCGCTCGGTATAACCAACCGCATCTCGTTTCCGTCAAATTACAGTGCCCATGCCGCACCAGGAGGATACGGATCGGTGCTTGCCGAGATCACTCACCAGCCTGGCGATGAAACGTCCCGCATGGATGATGCGGCGCTCATTGATCAGGTTGTAACAACATTAGAGGCAATGCGCATCCTGACAAAAGAACAGATTGTGTATTCCTCTGTTGAACGCCAGCCTTATGCCTATGTGGTCTATGACCTTGATTACCAGAAAAATCTCGCCATAGTCAAGGACTATTGCACCTCAACAGGCATCCCACTTGTCGGCAGGTTCTCACAGTTTGAGTATCTCAACATGGACGGCTGTCTCCGCAGCGTTATGGATTTTGTTGCCCGGCACACCGATTCTTGAAAAACCGGAAAAAGAACCTTTCCTATCGTTGCGCTTATTGGCCTTGTCTCGTTTTATTCTATGATTTGGATAGCAGATTATTTGTTGATGAACAAGGAAAAAAACGAGTCAGTCCCTGATTTTTAGTTCTGCTCCAAAAAATAATAAAATCTCCATACGACTCCCCATTCCAAACCCTTCCCCTTTTTTTATCCCGCCATCCTATATCCATACATGGAAAAGAACCGTCAGGAAACAGATCAGGCCGGTTTTAATCTCCTGATCATTTCCATCTCTCTTGCAGCATTCATGTCGGCACTGGACGGGACGATCGTTAATATTGCACTGCCAACTATCTCATCCACCTTCGATATCTCTACGAGCACCGTGAGTTGGGTGTCTACCATCTACCTGCTGGTGATGGCCGGCTGTGTGCTTATCTTCGGAAAATTGTCAGATGGAATCGGGTTTAAGAAAGTTTTCCTGTCAGGGTTTGTGATCTTTACAATCGGGTCGTTTTCCTGCGGTCTGCTGCCCGATCTCTTAAATTCATTTCCCATACTTGTCGGCTCACGTGCATTCCAGGCAATAGGGGGCGCTATGATAACGGCGATTGCACCAGCGATGGTCACTGCGTACATTCCCATGAAGCAGAAAGGAAAAGCCATGGGGATCATCATGACTGTTGCCGCACTCGGGACTGCGATTGGACCGACAATTGGAGGAGTGCTCACCCAGTTCCTCTCATGGCATTGGATCTTTTTCATCAACGTGCCGGTGGGAATCTGTGCTATCCTGCTCGGTGCAAAAGTTATTCCGGCAAGCACGCCCCATGACAAACCTGCAGGCTTTGACAAAGCCGGTGCATTATTGATCTTTACCGGACTTGCGGCCCTGCTCTTTGCGGTATCCGAAGGCAATGCACTGGGATGGAGATCGCCAACCATTCTTGGCTCCCTTGCACTTGCCATCATCACGCTTGCTTACTTTGTCTGGCACGAACTCCGGGTATCTGACCCGTTGCTGGAGCTCCGCCTCTTTAAGAACCGGAATTTCTTACTGACCAACATGATTATGTCCCTGGTTTTTTTTAGTTTTGCCGGAATCAGTTACCTGCTCCCTTTCTATCTCCAGTACGTAAAAGGTTACGGCGTCTCAGATGCCGGGCTTATCTTAACTGCTCTTTCGGTAGCCATGATGGTATCCGGAATTCTTGCAGGTATACTCTATAACCGGGTTGGCGGGAGGGCGCTTTGCATTGCTGCGGGTTGCTTCCTTGTAGCCGGGTTCTATATGATGACGCTCCTTAAGGTTGGCTCTTCAACAGGATTTGTTGTCCTTTGCCTGCTTGTTATTGGTTTTAGTCTTGGCCTGATGATCACACCGGCATCGAATATGATTATGAACTCAGTTGGAAAGGGATACCAGGGCATGGTCTCAAGTCTCACAAGCCTGGAGCGGTTCGCACCATTGACACTTGGAATTGCATTTGCAAACCTGGTATTTATCCAAGGTATAACAGCCATTGCCGGGCAGCATGAGATCACACAGAGTGCACCGGCAAACATCAAACTGGAACTGATGACCGCAGGGTTTGATCTTGCCTTCTTCTTCTCGTTTATTATTGCGATCATCATCCTCATCCTTGCCCTGTTTGCACGCCAGGAAGTGCACCCGGACTACCTGACAGGCAACGACGAGAATACAGCCGGGGGAATAATTTAAAAAAACTATTTTTTTTATTTTTTAATCTGAAACTCTTCCATATCATTTCTTCAACAGGTCAAAGAACCCTTTTTTTGACCTGCCAGCCTTCTTCTCCTTCGGCGGAGCGGGATAATAAGGCGACTCAATCTCAAGGCGCGGGGATTGCTTTTCTTTGAATTCATCAGCAATCAGCGGGAGGTGGGCGTATTTTTTTGATTTTCCAGAAATTACAAAACTATCATCCTTTACTTTTCCGCCAGCCAGTTCATCAGCAACAAGCGGGAGATGGGCATACTTTTTTTGTGATGGGGGTAATGATACCGTATGTGGATGATGCAATTCTTCGAACTCCTCATCCGGGACAGGGTCCCAGAGATCCAAAGGAACTGCTGCAGCAGGCACCTGTTTTTTTTGGGAAATTTTAACTGATACCGTAGGTGTCGTTTTGGGTGCCGTGAGATGAACGGGTTTTTTATCTGAAACCGGTGGGTTAAACGGTGTTCCGCAGCGGTTGCAAAAGAGTGTCTGTTCGTCAAGAGCAAAAGCGCCGCACTTTAAACAGACGGGTTTTTTGTTCACAAATTTTGTTCCGATTGCCGCACCGCACCGGTTGCAGAACGCTGACTGGTCATCGGGAATGGCATTTCCACAGCGCGGGCAGAGCGGCATTATGTTCACCGGTTTTTTTTTGTATTCTGTGCCGCACCGGTTACAGAATAGAGCCTCGTCATCAGGCGCGGGACTTTTGCATTGGCTACATATGGGTACTTTTAATCCGACCTCTTCTTTAACCGGAGAACCGCAGCGATTGCAGAACTCTGACTGGTCATCAAGCGCCGGTGTTTTGCAACGTTCACATTTTTTTGCCATGCAACTGCTTAGCGTGTATTGGGATTGTGTATAAATTCTTTTGGTTTTCTGACCGCTCCTCAAAATCACCCATGGTAATCGGAGATCTGAGTACCATCTCTAAAAAGTCCAAATAGTGGGTCTGCCTAAGAATGATTACTGAAAGATGCAAGGAGTTTTTCATGTCGCCCCCGGTTTTGAAAAAATACCTTAATCAATGGACAATAGGAATCGTCCTGCTCGCTATTCTGGCTGTAATTGTCCTGCTATCGGTTGTCGGCATTCCCCCATCGGTTTCCTGTCCTGTCACTGTATGCGTAACGGATTGTCCCACGGGATTAAATATGGTCCCGGTCTTTACTGCACCTTCCGATAAGATCGCGATGTTCAAAGATCCGCTATTTACCGGGCAACTCTACACAGAAGCAATTGCGGTCGAACCATTACTGGCCACACCGGAAACGCAGGTGCATATGGGGTTCTGGTCCGGCAAGGGAAACCACGGCAGCATGCTCCGTTTGCTGGATGCAGTCAACGAAGGATCGGCAGCATCTGCCGTCCCGCCCAATCGTGCTATCTGGGATGAGGGGGCCTCTGCATACTATAATTATCCGTCATATTCCCAACTCCTTAATGAGCACTGGTACGAGCGGGCCTCCGGTCTAAACGGCTCGGTTCTGATCTTTGGTAAGGCTTACACCGATACAAAACCGGTCACATTTGCCGAAGCTGACGAGATCTGGGGGCAGTATTCGGCGCGCTACACTGATATGGCAGAACCCATTGCAATTGCCACAGGAAAACCCGTGAAAGCCTGGTGTTTTGTTGAGGGGGCAAAGGCCAAACGTATCTTTTACGCGTACGAGCTGCCGCAACTCCGCTTAATGGAGCAGAAGGGATTTGTGCAGGTCTATTTTGCAAAGACGCAGAATGCAGACTGGACAAAACCTGATGACTGGATCAACGGTACCAAAAACGCCCCGGCTCCGTCCGGATGAGGAACAGTGCCATGCCAGCATTACCCCAAAAGCCCAGCCCGGATGTGATGAGTATTGCGTTTGACTTAATCTTTCGTAAGGGCCGATCTCCACCTTCATGCCCGGCGCCGGATGACACTGATCTTCTCAACCGGATCCGGGATAAGGTTCAGAATGAATCCCCTGCGATGTGCCGGGATGCACTGATCCGGGTCCAGCGTTTGTCGCACGATGTGTATGAGGTCTGCGGGGCGTTCCGTGATGGGGAATACGGGACTGGGGACGAAGCGCTGGTCACGGCTTTTTCCCAGATCCGGATGAAGTGCCCCGGGCTATCAGAAGAGGAGTACCGGACGGCATTTGCTGTCGGCATGATGTGGACTGCGTTCTGATCCTCCTACGGCATCTATTTTGTAATTGCAGTTCCATATAGTAACCATGGAGAGTTGTGTCCACCGGATAGAAGTTCACTATAGCACCGATCCCCGGTTAAAAATGCGGACCAGCAGGATTCGATCATTAGGTTTTCAGATCGATGAACTGCATCTCATCGATGTCTATACTATTGCCACCAGCACCCGCGATTTTTCCAAAACTGAACTTGAAGATATCGGCACACAACTGGTAAATCCCGTTGTCCAGAAATTTTTAGCAGACATTCCAACAAAGATACCGTTTGATTATGCGATCGAAGTAGGATTCCTGCCCGGAGTGACTGACAATGTCGGCGCTACGGCCCGGCAGACAATCGAAGATTTCTTTTCCTTAAAATTTATTGAAGGAGAAGCGGTGTATACCTCGCAGCTCTTTTTGGTCTGCGGAACATTATCTCCTGCCGAACTGCAAAAACTTGGTGCAACACTTGCAAACCCGCTCGTGAACCGCTTACTTATACGGACCCGGGCAGAATATGGTGACAAGGGCATGGATCCGGTCGTGCCTGTTGTCCACCTCGATGAACTGCCCACAGCAGAGACCGTAAACCTTGACATTGAAGATACGGAACTCGCACGGATTGGAAAAGAGGGGATTGTTGATTCCTCAACCGGGCAGCGGAGAGGACCGCTCGCGCTCGATCTCGCCCAGATGCAGGTCATACGCAACTACTTTGAATCGCAGGGGCGGATGCCCACCGATATCGAAATCGAATCACTCGCACAGACCTGGAGCGAGCACTGCAAACACACGATCTTTGCATCGGCCATGGACGATGATGTTCCAAATGGCCTTTATAAGACGTTCATACAGGCTGCCACCAATAAAATCCGTGCCGAAAAAGGGGATAAAGACATTTGTTTGACGGTCTTTACAGACAACTCGGGTGCGATCATATTCGATGACACGTATCTGGTGACACACAAGGTCGAAACCCATAACTCTCCTTCAGCACTCGACCCGTTCGGCGGTGCTCTCACCGGGATCGTTGGTGTCAACCGCGACACGATCGGCTTCGGTCTTGGGGCAAAACCCTGCATCAACTTCTACGGGTACTGCGTGGGCGATCCGGATTATGACCCTGCACTCTTCCGCGGAAAGAACAAGTCAATGCCAATCCTCTCCCCTCGCCAGATCCTTGACGGGGTCGTGCGGGGTGTGGGCGTTGGTGGGAACTGCTCGGGTATCCCTACACCGCAGGGCTGGTGCTGGTTCGATAACCGGTATGCAGGAAAACCGCTCGTCTTTGCCGGGACGGTTGGCGTTATGCCACGGGAACATTCGGGCCGGAAACTCTATGAGAAAGAGGCAGCGCCCGGTGATCTTATTGTTGTTGCCGGTGGGCGCGTAGGAAAAGACGGCATTCACGGAGCCACGTTCTCCTCAGAAGCTCTAGACCCAAAAAGCCCGGTGACGGCGGTGCAGATCGGTGATCCAATCACCCAGAAGAAGCTCTCCGATGTGATTGTCAAAGAAGCCCGGGATCTGGATCTATACCGAAGCATCACGGACAATGGGGCTGGCGGAATCTCGTGTTCTGTTGCCGAGATGGCAAAAGAGTGCAATGGCTGTCATGTGTATCTCGACAAAGTGCCACTGAAATATCATGGCATGGCACCTTGGGAGATCTGGATATCGGAGTCGCAGGAGCGCATGACATTAGCAGTTCCTAAAGAAAAACTCGATGCCTTCATGAGCCTGATGCAGAGCCGGGAAGTGGAGGCAACCGTGATCGGGAAGTTTACGGACTCCGGTAAATGCGTTGTCGAATGGCATGGCAACGTAGTAATGGATATCGGTCTTGATTTCCTGCACGATGGCGTGCCGAAAAAACATTTAGCGACTACCTATACACAAAAGACATATCCTGAACCGGAGTCCTCCTGCCCGGACCGCCTCGATGCCACGATGCTCTCGATGCTTCAACGGAAAAATATCTGTTCAAAAGAGTTCATCTCCATCCAGTACGACCATACGGTGCAGGGAGGTCATGTGCTCGGACCGGTGCAGGGTATTGGCAGGGTGCAGGCTGAGGCCACGCTGACCAAAGTTGTCCCCAACTCAAAGAAAGGTGTGGGTCTTTCGCAGGGCCTATTTCCCACTTACTCAGAGATCGATCCGTATCTCATGGCCGGTGCTGCAATCGATACGGCGATCCGTGGCCTTATTGCAATCGGTGTCCCGCTCGATACGATCGCAATTCTCGATAACTTCTGCTGGTGTTCTTCAGATGAACCCGAACGGCTCGGACAACTGAAACTGGCGGCTTTAGGTTGTTATGATTATGCTGTCGCGTTTGGCACCCCGTTCATATCCGGAAAGGACAGCATGTACAATGATTTCTCGGGATTCGATGCAGACGATAACCCGGTTAAAGTCTCAGTGCCACCCACCCTGCTCATATCATCCATCGGGATCCACCCGGATGTGACAAAATCCGTATCAATGGATGCGAAGATAAAAGGCGATCTGGTGTACGTTATTGGTGAGACTGCTGAAGAACTTGGGGGATCTGAGTATTTCGCCCTGCTTGGCGGGATAGGAAATACGGTGCCAAAACTGGACGCAGCTCTTTTAAAAACCCGCTACGGCGGGCTGACAGATGCCCTCTCCTATGAACTGGTGGCCTCGGCCTTTCCGGTCAGCCACGGGGGTCTTGGAATTGCACTGGCAAAAGTTGCCATTGCCGGACAGTTGGGGATGGATATCACCATACCGTCAAACATGCGCCCGGACTATTACCTGTTCTCAGAGTCACTCGGAAGGTTTGTAGTCACAGTTGCACCGGACCACAAGCGGGCGTTCGAGCGTATTTGCGGGGCGGATGCGCATCTGCTCGGACGTGTGGGGGGTAAGGACCTGCGAATCACTTCTGGTAAAATCCTGCTGGATCTTCCTGTTGCCGATCTTACAAATGCATATAAAGCGCCATTCCGGGGGTACTGATCATGGCAGTGGCTGTACAACAAAATGCCCCACAGGTGACCGGTTTGACCAGACAATCAGCAACGGCAATGATCGATGAGAAAGCGCTCATCATGAGTGGTTTTGGGATCAACTCCGAGATGGAGACTAAAGAGGTGCTCACACGGGCAGGCATGGACGCAGATATTGTTCATATCAACGATCTGATCGCTGGACGAAAGCGTCTTTCGGAATACCGGATGCTGATATTCCCCGGAGGTTTTTCTTATGGGGATGATACCGGAGCCGGCAATGCGTATGCCAACCGGGTAAGAAACAATCTCTGGGACGATCTGCTGGAGTTCCTTGACGGCGATAATCTGGTATTAGGGATCTGCAACGGCTTCCAGATCCTCGCAAACCTTGGACTCGTGCCAGCGTTTGACAAGCACTTCAAACGTGACATCGCCCTGATGCCCAACCAGAGCGGAAGACTGGAATGCCGGTTTGTTTCGTTAAAGCCCGCTGCCGACAATCTCTGGACCAAAGGTATCGAGAGGTTGTACTGCCCGGTTGCCCATGGGGAAGGCAATCTCTCATGCTCTAAAGAGACGCTGCTGCGCTTAAAGCGGCAGAAGATGATCGCGTTTACGTACTGTCAGGAGGATTTAACTCCTGCGTATGGAAAATATCCCTGGAATCCGAATGGCTCGGTAGAAGATATTGCCGGGATTACATCTGTTGACGGCAAGGTGCTGGGACTCATGCCGCATCCTGAGCGCGCGATCGAGTTTGTCAATTTGTATGACTGGCCGCTGAGAAAAGAGATGATGCGGCGCAAAGGTGTGTCCGTGCCGACCGAATCGATGAACATGCAACTGTTCCGGAATGCGGTTGGGTATTTCAGGTGAACGGGAATTTTAATAACAGCGGCATAGAAATTCCCCAATAGTCCATCCATACCAGAAAACACCCCATCATAAATATTTTCAAAAATGAATGTCTGCAGATACACGATTAGAATGCACGAAATGACTGGCAACGTTATTATACCAGAATTCAGATAGATCCAAATGAAATTCGAGAACCGGCCTATGAGATTCATCCCGATGCTGCTGCTCATACTTCTTATCAGTGTCATCGTTCTTCCAGTGGCAGCAGAAGACGCCGGTTATGAAGATATGCTCAAAAAGGCCCAGAACCTGAATGTTACAGTGCCGGAAAAGGGAACCGCGTTGATGGGAACAAAAGAGTCCATGGGCGAGTATCTTGACTGGTTACACGCATGCTCTGAAGCGATGATCACTTTTATTGACGATGTGATGAATGTGTTTGGTGTCGGCAACACAAGCTATGCGCTGGATATGAAGAAAACACTGGAGATGGGGCGAACTATTTCTCCGGCGAGAACGGGAAAATAGTAATTCTAAATAATATTTTTAAAAATATTTTTTTTTAATCACAATCGATTGTGAGTTGAAAAATAAAGAAAAGATAAAAAACCAAAAAACGCTGAGAATAGAGAATTTGACCTCTAGTCTGTACGCCCCGGCCGGGACTTGAACCCGGGTCAAAAGATCCGCAATCTTTTAGGATGTCCACTACCCTACCGGGACCAGATTACTATCTGCTTTATTCAAAAAGCTGTCATCGCTTAAATAATTCACCGTTTAAAAATATCACTTGTGTTGATAAAATTTAAAAAAAAAATGAGCGCAATTATACAATACTTTGATTGATATTCCCTTGTCGTTTTACGGATAAATTTACATTCGCTGTAACCTGATTACCAGCAAATTCGATAAGATAATTTCCCGCACTGTATACTTTTAAGTGGCGGGATTTTTCTGTTCCATATTGTTTACTCTGGCCAAAACCATCCCGGAGTATTATATTACCGGTGGTCTTTTCACGAACGATCACTTCAAAATAGGCATTGGGATCAGTATAAGTAACTTGCATGGAAGTCCATTCGTTTGTAAGTACCTTACTGTCTCCTTCAATTTTTCTTGTTTTATCGGTACCGGATACAGAAAAATCAATCAGCATTGGGGGATTTTTCAGATCGAATGATACTGCCGATTTATTGTAGGTGAAGGGTTGATTTTTAATTGAATATATAACCACATAATCTTCCTTTACAGGAGGAATTGGAGTGATTGTCCGATATTGAAAAGTTGATGACGGGGAAGGGGTCACATAAGGGGTCTCAATGGTCACATATACGGGGGTTTGAACCGTTATATCTATAGGGGTAGGAACATCAGGGGTAGTTTTCGTTTTTATTGTAGTTGCATTTAATGGTGCTTCTTTAGGGGGCGTAATACACCCCGAAACGGCGATAATAAAAATCAGTGACACGAAAAAAATTACCACAACACCATTTTCGTTCATTAATCATGTGTGGGTTATCCATAGTAATTAAGCATTTCAACATTCCTTTTTTTTTAATTTCAAAAATTTTCATCAATAAAGATGAAACCCACAATTCCTGCAAGAGATCCTTTTACTGTATGAAGGGTAGACTTCTGGATTGTCACATTCGATGGTTGTCCATTTGTCCGATATAATATTCCTTTGTAGGTAACAATACCCAAACGTTTGAGAAGTTCTGCATCATCTTTACTGAGAATATCTGCCTGCCATGAGCCACCTATCTCGCCATTGGTCTTTCCTGCAATCTCTTTAAATTTTTTCCCTGTCAATGTTTCAAATGCTGAATTGCATCCCAGATATCGTCCCTGTGGATCGATATAAAAAAGGGGATTTGGGAATGTATCGATCATATTCTGTAAAAAAGCAAGCTGATCGATAAGTCCATCCTGTGCCTGCTTCCATTCAGTCATATCAGTTATTGTGATATACCGTAAAAGGGACTCCCCCCGTTCAATGGACGTGATCCGGTTTGAGATATATCTCCTTGTGTGATCTTTTCTGATAATCCAGAACATAATGCTTGAAGGCAGAGTACCTGATGCAGAACACTCATCAATAATTTTCATTACGCGAGTCCGCTCTTCAGGAGCAGCAAGGTCAATGGGGGAACGGGTAGCCAGTTCCTCTTTTGAATACCCAAAGATCTCTTCTACGCGCCGGTTTGTATAGACCGCATTTTCATTTTCATAGATCACAATACCATCCTGAATATTGTCAGCCATCAGGCGGAATTGCTCCTCGCTTGTACGCAATAAGCTCTCTGCAGCTTTTCGTTTCGTTATATCTTCTAAAAGGATAATCGTTCCCTGTTTTCCATCCTCAAAAACCGTTGGTAGGATTTTCTGGCAAAAAATCTGCTCTTTATCGTTTTTTACAGAAAGTATCTTTTTAAAAACTCCGGATTCAAGGCAGGACAAGATGGATGAAAAAATTGTTTGTGCTGGTTGATCAGTGACGGAAAGGGTGGCTGGATTTTTATTAAGGACCTCACTTTGTGTTTTTTTTACAAGTGAGAGGAACTGATCATTTATACGAACGATACGCTGATCTCGGTCAAGTACCAGAATAAGATCATGTGCATACCCCATCAAAGAGTTCAGGGGTATACGGGAGGATAATGAGAATACTTTTGCTTTTCCATAAGTCCGCATCTCCACATGACCGGAAATGAGTAAGTTGTTGAGATAATGTCCAACAGAATGTTTGTTCTTGTTGAGTGCGCATGCAATCTCTGTTATACTCATCCCTTGAGGAGAATTCTTTAAAATTTCTTTGATCTGAATAAATTCTTCTTTAATTGGTTCCATATTTTTGTAACTTCCATTCCGTTTCTCCATCCATTAGGTTTATGTAACAAATAAATGTTTCATTCAATTGTAACACATATATGTTACATATAAACAGAATCTATAAATATCAATCCGACCTTTATTATTACCACATCAACTGTGTTCAAAGGCAAAATTTCACCATGCTGGTCAGCACAGATATAATAAAAAAAACATTCGGGTGGAAACAACAAAACTACAGAGATGATCAATTGATGGCGAATTTTGTAAAAATATCCTGCATTTTAATCATTCTTTTTGCATGCCTGATTGCTCCTGTAATGGCAGGGACAAAATATATGGCCGGCAGCCCGAAGTTATCAGCATATATCTCGGGTACCAATGAGTTCAGCCCGGGAAACAGTACACAGATAACTATTGTAATTGAAAATACCGGCCTCAATGAATTCAAATTTGTAAATTCCGGTATTGTTGACCGCGATGATCTTCCGAACACAGCAAAGTTCTTAACCGTCAAGGTTCTGCCCGGTAATGCACCATTGGTCATCAAATCCGACCCCCAGATGTTAGGAGATCTCAAAGGTGCAACCAGTGCAAATGCCATATTCACAACAAAGATCAATGCCGATGCACCTGCCGGTAACTACAATCTGCCAGTTGATCTCACTTATACATATCTCTACACTGTCGATCAATGGGGTGTAGATACGATACAGTACTCTTACAAAACAATAAACCAGTCAATTTTTCTCCCAATAAAAATTAAACCGGATGTTTCCATCAATATTATTTCAGCAATACCTGAACACCTGAATGTTGGAACTGAAGGTTACATCAACATGAAAATTAAAAATACCGGATCTGATACCGGCACTAAATCGATTGTCAAAATAATCAGAAATGGTAACAGTCCAATTATTCCCACTGACAGCAGCGTTTATGTCGGGAGTTTTGCACCGGGTAATGTAGTGGATTGCCGGTACAAAGTATCAGTCTCAGGCGATGCACAAAAACAAACCTATCCTATCGATGTGGTTGTAGTATACCAGAATAATGAAGGGGACTTTGTCACATCAAGAAGCGATACAGTTGGTGTATCTGTTGGCGGAAAAGCGGATTTTGCAGTCGTATCTCACCCTGCTGAGATGAATCCGGGAAATAAAAAAGTCATAACAGTTGAGTATAAAAATACCGGTGATACCACAGTAAAAAGTGCCCAAGCCAGGATAAGTGCAGTTGATCCCTTTACAAGCAATGATGATATTGCCTATATCGGGGATCTGAAACCCGGTGAATTTCGGACAGTATCGTATATCATGTCGGTTGACAGGTCAGCAACAATAAAGGAATACGGGCTTGACTCTGAGATCAGGTACAGGGATGAACTCGATAACACGTATATCTCTGATACCATGAAAGTCAAGGTAAAAGTGACAGCCCCTGCAGGAATGACTGCTATACTTTCAAATCCAATCTATCTTTCAATAATTGTGGCCGTCATCATTGGTGCAGTTTATCTGGTTTACCATTTAAGGAAAAAGAAATAATTTTTTTTCTACGTCCATCATTTTTTGATATTTCTATTCTGTCGCCTGCATCTTCTTTCGCAGATTCCATCAAACGTCAAAAAATATTAATACCGCTCGAAACAACGTTTGGATACAAATTTAATTGATTTAAGTCAATTTAATTTGTTTGGAACAATTCCGGGTTCAACGGGTGATTTTATGCACATTATGGAAGGTATTGTCCTCGCGCTCGTGTTCAGATATATTATCGCCCTTAAACCCGATATCCTGATACAGCAAAAAATCTTCTCTGAAGAAAAGATCAGTGCGGCAAGGAACGAGTTCTGATGAAATTCAAATACACGCTTGAAGTCCTGACCGGCATTGCGATTCTGACATTCTGCGTAGTATTCCTGTACACGAGTTTGACTATGAGCGGGGCGGAATTTTCCGGCTCTGATAATGTAGGATCAGGACTTATCGCTAAACTAACCGGAACACCTGTAGAAAATTTCCATCCGCTCATCCCCCAGTGGGAACCGCCAAGCGGTGAAATCGAGTCCTGCCTGTTTGCGTTCCAGGCGGCTTTCGGGGGGATTCTTGTTGGCGGTGTATTTGGTTATTGGATCGGGCAGAAGAAAAAAGCATAATCGGTACTGGGAGTAACGATAATCTATGTTTGAGGAACTTTTAGAAGACATTGCCCAGAAGAACGGGCTTCGGGAGGTGAACACATACTTAAAACTGGCTGCCGGTCTCGGCGCCATCCTTCTCTGTCTCCTCTCATCGAGTTATCTGTCTCCGCTTTTTATTGCCGTTGTTCTCACCAGCGCAATTCTTATTCTTGCCCGGGTGGATGCCAAAACCTATGCAGAACTTTTCATTATCCCCTTCTGGTTTGCTATCCTGAGTGTGGCCGGCATTATCCTGATTACCGGGGGACAGGATATTTTCTGGCAATGGAATATCCTGCCATCGTTCTCACTATCCATCACACGAGAGAGTATAAACCAGGGGATGTTTGTTTTCTGCCGGGTTATTGGCGGGATGTCGGCGATGATATTTATTGCCTTAACCACCCCGATGACAGATATTTTTATTGTGTTTCGCCAGTGCAGGGTCCCAGAGGTAGTGATTGACCTGATGATGATCATCTATCGCACAATCTTTATCCTGATCGACCAGGTCATTCAGATCTACCAGGCGCAGGTGATGCGCCTTGGTTATTCAACCTATCGTGAATCCTTACATTCATTTGCCACTTTATGCGGAGCAGCATTCATTGCCAGCTGGAATGCAGGAGAAGATCTAATCCGGGCAATGGATGCACGGTGTTATGATGGGAAATTTACCTTGCTGGGGGAGAGCCGACCTATTGAACGGGTGCCCTGCATTGCGGTTGTGTGCTTTCTTTTTATATCAACAGCCGTTGTGATTGTATCCGGAACAATGACTATAATTTAGGATGAACCATGAGCAGCATCATACTTGAAGCCCGCGATATCCGGTATCGTTACCCACGGGGAATGGAGGCGATCTGCGGCATCAGTTTCCATATCCGCAGGAAAGAAAAGATTGCTCTTGTGGGACCCAACGGAGCCGGGAAATCTACGCTTCTTACCATGTTCAATGGAATGATACGCCCGGATTCCGGCCTCATGCTCTTTGACAACCAGCCGATCCTGTATGATACTGCATCGCTGCGGATGTTAAGAAAACGGGTGGGTTTTGTCCTCCAGAACCCGGACCGCCAGATCATCGCCCCCACCGTGTACCAGGATGTGGCATTCGGACCAACCAATCTCAACTATAATGAGGTCGAAGTAAAAGAGGTCGTAACACAAGCACTCAGGCATGTCGGGCTCGAAGGATTTGAGCGCCGACCTCCCCACCAGCTCTCCGGAGGGGAAAAAAAACGGGTAGCAATTGCCGGCGTGCTGGCAATGGACCCGGATGTGCTGGTTTTCGATGAACCCACCAGTGGTCTCGATCCATCGGGATCTCAAGATATTATGGAACTGCTCGATGAATTAAACCACGAAGGCAAGACCATCATCATCTCCACCCATGATGTGGAACTGGCATACCCATGGGCTGATCGGGCCATCCTGATGCTTAACGGAAAAATCCTCAAAGAAGATATTCCTGAAGTGGCTTTTGGTAACCCTGAATCCGTTCGTACTGCTCACCTCTCCCTTCCAACCCTTCTCGAATTGCACATGGAACTACAGAAAAGGGGATTTTTTCTAAAGGGTAAAAAACCCCGTACGGTTCTGGACATGATGCACTGCATAGAAACCTTATTTGAAAATTCAAAAAAGCCAGTCCGGTACGGACAGATTACTGTCTGCAATGTCGATCAGGACAACAGAAAATATCTTTTAGATTGGTTAGCAGTGCACATGGGAATTTGTACGGGAGCCATGGGCACGCAGGCAAAGCAGTGTGCGGAAAATTTGCGGATTCCTCTGGATTTTACCTATAGCGTGATAGACAAATGTATTCTTAAAGCACTGTTAGGAGAAGATACCCTGATCCTGACAACAGAGAGCATGGTCAAACGTGTATATTTAAGAGTTGATGCTTATGGCCTCGAGAGTGGAGTTCACATTCCCGTACACCCGCTTACTACCATACCCGAAGCGGTCATTGAAAAAAAAGGAAGTCCACCATGAATCCCGTTCCCCGCATTGTTATCGCAGGTACGCACAGCGGATGCGGCAAGACTACGATAGCCAGTGGCATTATGTCAGCACTTACCCAAAGGGGAGTGATAGTCCAGCCATTCAAAGTCGGGCCGGACTTTATCGATCCATCCCATCACACCCGAATTTGCGGGCGCAATTCACGGAACCTTGATCCGTTCATGATGGGAGAAGATGGATGCATTGACACATTTATCCGGGCTTCTGAAGGGGCAGACATCGCAGTGATCGAAGGCGTCATGGGTATGTTTGATGGGGTGGATGGTTCCGATATAGCGAGCACGGCTCATGTCGCACAGATCTTAAAGGCCCCGGTTGTACTTGTTGTGGATGCCAAAGGCATGTCGCGCAGTGTCCATGCACTGATTGACGGATACCGGCGATATGATCCAACGCTCAGGTTCAGCGGAGTTATCTTCAACCGTATTGGCAGCCCACGGCACCGCTCGATGATTGAACCCTCCTTATCCATCCCATCGTTTGGCTATATTCCCCGTAAAGAAGAACTGGCAGTGGAAAGCCGGCATCTCGGCCTCAAGATGGCTCACGAATCAGCGAGTATGGCAGAGTTTGGAAAAATTATCGAAGAAAATTGTAATCTGGATGCACTTTTAGCAGCTGCGCATAATGCTCCTCCAATGACAAACACGATTAATACAGTCGGATGCGAGCAACAGGCCCATATAAGAATTGGTGTAGCGTTCGATGAAGCGTTCTGTTTTTATTACCAGGATAATCTTGACTGCCTGAAACGATCCGGCGCAGAGTTGGTTTTTTTCAGTCCATTAAACAGTTCACTTCCGGATGTCGATGCCGTGTATCTTGGCGGGGGTTATCCCGAGCTGCATCTCGCTGCACTCGAATCCTCCCGGTTCAGGGAGGATCTGAAAAAAGCGGCTGATTCCGGTATGCCCGTGTATGCTGAATGTGGCGGGCTGATGTATATTACAGAATCGATTACTTCTAAAAAAACTTACCGGATGTGCGGTATCCTTCCCGCGAGTGCAGAGATGACAATTCGTATCCAGGCGCTTGGTTATGTAAAAGGAGAGAGTGTCGGGAACCAGTCGTTTCTGCCAGCAAGTCTGCCAATCAACGGACATGAATTTCATTATTCAAGGATCGAACCTGCACGCGATGCCCGGTATGCACTACGATTGTCCCGCGGGAAAGGTATCGAGGACGGAACAGACGGGTTGATCTCGCAAAACGTTATCGGTTGCTATACACATGCTTATTTTACTCCGGCTTTTGCCCGCGCGATGATCGGGAGTGCTGTCAAATTTTCCCGGCAATAAGGTTTCTTATCCCCACAGCAAAAATCCCTTATCTCACTTTGCAGAAGTTGACACTCCGACGATTAAAATAGTGGGTTTATTGAACCATTTACCCGGAATCATAAAATTGTTGGACAGTGAATATATCTTTAATCAGGATTCTGGTGTGAGTATATGCGCAGCGACGAAGTCAAATCCGGATACCAGCGGGCTCCCAACCGGGCCCTGTTGCGTTCACTTGGTGTAACCGACAAGGAGATGGATCTCCCGTTCATTGGTATTGCAAATGCCTACAATACGATAGTCCCCGGACATACACATCTCCGGCAACTGGCAGAGAAAGTCAGAGAAGGTATTGCCTCAGCAGGAGGGGTACCTTTTGAGTTTGGCGTCATTGGTATCTGTGACGGTATTGCAATGGGTCACGAAGGTATGCGCTACTCATTGCCATCTCGGGAGAATATTGCCGACTCCATTGAACTTATGACAGAATCGCACAGGTTTGACGGGCTTGTCTGCGTTGGAACCTGCGATAAGATCGTACCCGGTATGCTGATGGCTGCTGCGCGGGTAAATATCCCTGCGATCGTCTTAACCGGAGGCCCGATGCTTTCCGGCTATTATGAAGGAAGAGATACATCCCTTATTGAAATTTTTGAAGGTGTCGGAAAGGTAGCTGCCGGAACAATGACCGAGGAGGCTTTGTGCGATCTCGAACGCTGCGCCATGCCGGGATGCGGGAGTTGCCAGGGATTGTATACAGCAAACACCATGGCCTGTATGACAGAAGCTCTAGGGATGTCGCTCCCCGGATGCGCGGCAATTCCGGCAGTTGACTCTGCAAAACTCCGTATAGCAAGAGAGACCGGAGAGGCTGTTTTGGATCTGGTCAAAAAGGATGTAAAACCACGGGATATCATTACCAAAAAAAGCCTGAAAAATGCAATCAGGGTTGATATGGCACTGGGGGGCTCTACAAATACGGTGCTGCACCTGATGGCAATTGCCACTGAAGCTAATGTGCCACTTGAACTTGAGGATTTCAACACGATTGCAGAATCCGTGCCCCATATCTGTTTTATGCAGCCGGCAGGTCCCCACTCAATGCAGACTCTTCATCGCGCAGGAGGCATTCCGGCCGTGCTCAAGCGCCTCGACTCATATCTTGATAATTCTCCTACGGTATCCGGAAAAACAATTTTTCAGATTATAAAAGAAGCCTGTGTTAAAAACGAAGAAGTTATAAGAAGCAAAAAAAATCCGATAAATGCGACCGGAGGCCTCAAGATTCTCTTTGGCTCACTTGCCCCAAATGGTTCTGTGGTGAAATGTGCTGCAGTTCCGCAGGCAATGTGGAAACATACCGGGCCGGCACGGGTTTATGATAGCGAGCAGCTGGCGATGAAGGCGATTCTTGCCCGTAAAATCAAAGAAGGGGATGTGATCATTATCCGGTACGAAGGGCCACGGGGTGCACCGGGCATGCCTGAGATGCTCTCTCCCACATCTGCGCTCATGGGACTGGGTTACACAAAGGTGGTGCTTATCACTGACGGCCGCTTCTCCGGAGGTACGCGAGGGCCATGTATCGGCCATGTGGCACCGGAAGCGGCGGTTGGCGGTCCGATTGCGCTGATCAAAGAAGGAGATCAGATTGCAATCGATCTCTTTGAAAAAACCATTGACATCCTTGTTGATGCACCAACGCTTGAACAGCGGAAAAGTAACTTCAAACCCTTAAAAAAGAAACTGACAGGTGTACTTGCCCGGTATGCAAAAACTGTGGAACAGGCAAACTTTGGCGCTGTGCAGACATAATATCCCCCAACAAAAAAAACGATGACTCAAAAAAAATTATTTTTTCTTCAGCTTTAAAAGAACGCGCTCCTTTTTCTGCATCGCAGCTTCTGCGGCATGCAGCACACCTTCTTTCATTGCCTCAAAGTTACGCGTATCCGTGTCGACAATCTTTTTTACAGGGGTATACGCAGACTCCCTGAACCGTGGTGTGAAATCACATTCTTTTCCATCCATGATGAGAACCGATTCCGGTTTACCCGCTTCAACATACCCAACCGGGTGCATCCTGACACCCGCAGTTTTTACAACCCGGCAGATCTCTGCTGCGGCATCAGGTGGTGCGACAATAAGTAGTGCATCAAGAGAAACCCCGAGGTAGTCGATCTCGAGTTTCTCAAGCATTGCTCTGACATGTGATTCAACTAATGTGGTGGTTGCTGATTCATCGATCACAATACGGCAATTTGCCGTCTCTGCCATCTCAAAAACATCACCTCTTAACCCCCCATTCGTCACATCGGTCATGGCATGAATACTGGAGAAGACCTCACTTTTCATGAGAGTTTCACAGGCCATAAGGAAATTGAGATTGATTGTATGTTCTACAACCTCAGGAAATCCAGAGTATATTGCTGCGGTTGCGATCGTTCCGCCGCCAGCTCCTTCCGACATGAGAATGACATCGCCGGCTTTGGTTGCTTTGCGGGCAGTGAGATGTTTAGCAACACCTACCGCACCTACACAACCTGTTAACCGGCTACCAAGAACCATATCCCCGCCGATTCGTAATGTTGAACCTGTGACCAGAGGCACATTCATCGCTTCGCCGACTGTCGTAATCCCCGCAGTATAATCAAAAATCTTTGCCACATCCCCGTCATCAGCCACATGGATATCAGAAAATAGCATGACTGGTTTTGCTCCCATCACATAGGCATCGCGAAGCGTTGCGCGGGTCACATGAAATCCTGCAAGGAACGGGTAATCGGAAAGACGGGAGTGCATCCCATCTACAGTACAGATAATATATTTTCCCTCTGCACATACGGCCCCTGCATCATCCATCTCATCCACACCAACAGATGCAGAAGTTTTTCCGATGATTCGGGCGATCTGGCGGTGGGCAAAAAAGTCGCCCTGTCCACGGGACCCCACGCCAAATTCTCCCATCTTCACATGAGCAGGTTCGAATTCGAAAATGTCTCCTTTTAATCCGAGGGTGTTTTTTACTTCTTGAATCACAGCCTGCGAGAATGCATCTGCATAAAATCTCCTGACATCTTTTATTTCGAGGATACGGTCAGCAAGATTCTTTTGTAAGGTTTCCTGGTCCGCACCAGCTGCAATATTTTTGCGGACATACTCCTCAACATCCATACAGTCCTGTACGTGCGAGAGACATAAAAAAGCGGAGCATTAAAAACAACAACTCTCTTCAAGTTTTTAGATTAAGAAAAAAAGGAATTTGAAACAATTACCTGAGAAGAACTCCATACACATCTGAAAAACACCGGAGTGCATCATCAAACTTCCCGCGTTTTAACAATGAAAGACCCTTCACGATACCTCTGCGAACATCCTTAATATCAATAAAATACGCATGGTCAAATGCGCGAGCCGACGCTTCAAGTTTCCCTAGCATGAAACACGAATTGCTCATCACAACCCATGCATCAGCAATTGTTGGATCAATTTCAAGCGCTTTCTCAAGACTGCGTATTGCTTCTTCATGCCGGGACAATTTACTGAGTGAGAGTCCTTTCCGGTAGAGGGCATAAGCATTTCCAGGGAGTATATTCAGGGCACGATCAAGCACATCAATTGCTTCCTTGTAGCGTTTGAGATTGATGAGGGCAGTTCCCTTTTTTAAGAGAGCGGATACGAAAAACGGATAAATTTTAAGGGCACGATCATAGCAGATGATCTCTTCTTCATACCATCTAAGTTTACCATAGGCAAATCCTTTGTTCACCCAAGCCGAAAGATAGCGGGGCCGGAGTTCAATGGCACGATCGCAGCAGCGAACCTCTGCTTCAAACCGACCCAGCATGCCTTGCGCAACTCCCTTGTTGTTCCATGCGACAGCATTCTCCGGATCGATCGAAAGCGCCTGATCGCAGCAGTTGAGTTTGTCCAAAAACCGGTCGAGCTTGCCATAGGCAAATGCCTTGTTGTTCCATGCATCAACGCACAGTGGGTCTAAAACGATCGCTTTATCGCAGCACTCGATCTCTTCTTCGTACCTTCCCATTTTCCCTAAGGCAAAACCCCTGCCTACCCAGGCAGACGCGAGTGTTGGATCTACAGCAAGCGCAAGAGAAAATGAAGTGAGTGCATCTAAGTGTCGTCCCTCACGTCCCAATGCAAGACCTTCAATGTAGAATTCCCGGCCTTTTTTCCGGGATTCAATTGTCTTGGAAACGTCAGGCTGAGTGGACATTAAATGGCAATCCTTATATGAGGACAATTATCCTCTGGAAATGCTTAGTGCCGGTGATATTTATGACCACGTTTTTCCCCTCAACCGGATACAATTCAAAAGAGAGACGGATTTCTTTTAGGATACTGTGTTCACGGAAGCGTGCGATCTTTACCCATGCGGGAATGATTTCAATAAAAATATAACGTTGTATCCCATATAATCTTGAATTGTCATTTTTCTCAGAGGATACTGATGCA
>JAURZP010000392.1 GCA_030653335.1 Methanoregula sp.
CCTGTTCCCGGAGGGTGGCAACAACCTCCTCGTTTAGCCGGCTGACAGCCCGGTGGGTAACATAGATCCCCTCAGTCTGCCCTTTTACGGCACCGACATCCAGCTTATACCGCTTCGCCTCGGGATGCCCGCAGGAACCGGCACCATGAATGACCACGATGCCATCGGTTCGTGCCCGGGCAATCGCCCCGGCAATGGATGCCAGCTGGTCGCGGTTGATCGCACAGTCCGCACTCTTATCGGTGATTACGCTCCCGCCAAGTTTCAAAATCAAGCGGTCAGACATTCTTCTCCTTGCGTGCCCCTTCTGTATCAATTCCCGTTATGATCGCCCTCGCATCACACGCCTCAATGGCATTGGCGATCCGGTGTTTGATGGGTTTGGGACAGAGGGCAACCATGCAACCCCCGCCACCAGCCCCAGTGATCTTTGCCCCAAAGGCCCCTGCCGCACGGGCAGCCAGCACCATCTTTCCCAGCTGCGGATGACCGACACCCAGCACTTCGAGCAGGGCATGGTTCATGTTCATGTATTTCCCCAGTTCCCTGGGATTATTGAGATGGTGGATCGCACTCATGCTCACACCTTCGATGGCATCGAGAACGGGATTTACAATATTGGGGTGCTTTACTTTTAGTTCGCTCACCTGCTCCACCATCTTTGAGGTGCTGTGGGAGATGAGCGAATCCCCGATCACCAGATGAATGTTCTGGGGGGGCAGTCTCCTTCGTGACCCGCCACTGATAAGGACGATCCCTCCGTACGCAGAGACGGTTGTATCCGTGGGACTTGCCCGCCCTTTCTGCACGGTTTTTTCGATCTCAAAGGCCATGTCAGCGATATCTTCCCGGGTTTTATGCAGGGAGAATTCATCATTGATGGCAGACAGGGTGGCTACTGTAACTGCTGCAGACGAACCCAGTCCGGACGAACTCGGGATCTGGGAATTGATATAGACACTGCCCATCACACCCATAGCCTCGAAACACCCGTCAATGTACGCAGATTTCGCCCG
>JAURZP010000414.1 GCA_030653335.1 Methanoregula sp.
ATAATGACGGCAGGGTAATCGGTGCGGTTGAAACACTGGAAGATATCACGGTTTTCACCAATGCCCAGCAATCACTCAAAGAGAGCGAGGAACGATACCGTACCCTAGTAGATAAGCTCCCGGATTACGTGATCGTCCACCGCGATGGCATCCTGCTCTATGTCAACCCTGCAGCAGCAGCCCGGATGGGATATGATGCGGACTCGCTGCTCATCGGCAAACCAATCCTCCCATTCGTTGCCCCTGAGTATCATGATACCATACGGCAGGCAGTTTCCCTGCGGATGGCAGGTAAGGAATTGCCGTCTTATGAGATGAAGATATTAGCACAGGACGGGACCTACCGTACTGTCCTTGTCAACGGTTCTGCCATTAATTACGGGGGCAAACCTGCCAGTCTCAATGTTCTGACAGATATCACGACAATAAAGCAGGCTGAAGAGACGATCCGTTCTGCAAACGAGAGACTGGAAAAGCGGGTCGCGGAACGAACCGAAGCCTTAAGCAATGCCAACGAGCAGCTGACTACCGAGATCGCGGCGCGAACGAAAGCCGAGCAGGAGATCACCCGCTCATTAGAGGAAAAAGACCTCCTGCTCCGGGAGATCCATCACCGGGTAAAGAACAATCTCCAGATTATTGCCAGCCTCTTAAATCTCCAGTCCCGGTACATCACCGATCCCAACGTGCTGGAATCGATAAAAGACAGCCAGAGCCGGGTGCGGGCGATGGCCCTTGCCCACGAGAGGATTTACCGCTCCCACAATCTTTCGGATATCAATCTCAAAGATTACCTGAAATACTTAACAAAGCAGATCCTGCAGTTCTACAACATCCAACATCACCAGATCGGGATCACGGTGACTATGGATGATGTCATAACCGACATCGACACGGTCATTCCGGTCGGGCTCATCTTAAACGAACTGGTATCCAACTCGCTCAAACATGCGTTCCCTGATGGAAGGAAAGGAACAATATCCATTGAAGGTACTCCACAGGATGCAAACTCGCTCCGCTTCATCTACCATGACACCGGAGTTGGCCTGCCTGCCGGGTTCGACTGGAAGAACACGGAGTCTCTTGGTCTCCGGCTCGTGAACAGTCTGGTTGACCAGCTTGACGGCACCATTGAGAGCAGCAGTGGTGAGGGAACAACGTTTATCATAACCATACAGCAGAAGCGGGATCCTGCCCCCTCATGAAGCGGGATTGCCCTGCACCACGGTGTGATCATACCCGGCAGCCGGAACAGATTGCCAGCCTGCTTCTCTCACTAGCTTAAAGGAGTCTCCCTGATGGTGAAACTGCGAGTCTCACCCGGACCCGTTCCTGCCGGTACTCCAGGAGCGCACAGGACCTTACCCCTCGTAGTTCCCCCATTTTTTTAAGAAACGTTTATATTGGATCATAATGATTCTTGACTGTTCACTTTAAGGGGTTGTTTAATGCCACCAGCATCCGTCTTCATTGTCGAAGATGAGCTTATAGAAGCCCAGGATATCTCCCAGACCCTGGAAAAGCAGGGGTATGCAGTCACCGGGATCGCCCGGACGGGCGAGCTGGCACTCGAAGCCCTGATAAAAAAACACCCGGACCTGGTGCTCATGGACATGCACCTTGCCGGTAACATGGACGGCGTTGATACGGCCGAAAGGATCCGGTCAGTCTATAAAATACCGGTCATATTCTTAACCGCATACGCGGATGAGACCCTTCTTGAACGGGCAAAGATCACCGAGCCGTACGGCTATGTTCTCAAACCCTTTGATGAGCGCGAGCTGCATTCAGCCATCCAGATGGCGCTCTACAAACACCGGATGGAGGAACTGGCAAAGGAGAACGAACGCACGATCCGAATTCTTGCCAATGCCATCCCCGACGCGGTCATGCTTTTGGATCACAACCAGCAGATCATTGCCCTGAATGATGCCATGGCGCGACGGCTTGGGTATGATAAAAATGTTTTTTCTGATCTCTCCATCCCGTCTGATCGGGACGGGTTGTTCGCCTCATTAAAATCCCGGATAAAAGAGATCCTCCATTCCGGCCTGCCTGTCCGTTTTGAAGAGAAGAACGGGGATGAGTGGTTTGAGATCTCCTTAATTCTTATCACCGGGACAGACGGGCAAAGCCCCATGATTTTCATCCAGTACCATGATATCACCGACCATAAACGATTCGAGGAGCAGTTGAAAGCAGAGGGAATAATGCAGATCGAGCATAACATGGAACAGTTCCAGATCTTAAACGACCAGATCAGAAACCCCCTACAGGCAATCATGGGCTATGTCAACCTCGACTGTGTCCATTACCATAAACACATAACAGAACAGATCGGTATGATTGACACCCTTGTTACCCGTCTTGACTATGGCTGGGTGGAGTCTGAGAAGGTCAGGAGGTTCTTAATCCGCCATTACCGGTACAATCCTGACAATGAGATGAAATCCGGGTCTGGAAAAATTTGTAAATCGGAACTGTTATAAAGGACAATCAGAAGAACGATTACATAATGGGTGCATGATGGGAAAACCGGCGATATTTATTGTAGAAGATGAGGCGATCGTAGCCAATGATATCAAAGAGACCTTAAAAAGTCTGGGATACGAAGTTAAGGGCATTGCGAAATCCGGAGAACTCGCCATTGAAATGGTAAAAGAACTCAGGCCCGATCTCGTGCTCATGGATATCCACCTCTCCACCCAGATGGACGGGGTTGAGACTGCAGGAAAGATCCACGTACTCTACAATATTCCGGTCATCTATCTTACTGCATATGCC
>JAURZP010000418.1 GCA_030653335.1 Methanoregula sp.
GCCGCGATGTCCGTCGCCACCATAACGCGGTAATCCCCGTTTTTGAAAAAATCTGCCCGTAAAACCGTTATTTTTTCCGGGCCGTGCCGCGCCCGCAATCAACTTTTTTGCCCAGGCTCAATCCGGGCAATCCTTGAGCCCGGAATGGCCTCTACACTACCAAAATTCCCGCAGTAACCCTCTCTGTTAAATAGGTGATAAATCATTTATCAGTTAATACAATGATCAGAGAATTCATCGCACGACTGAGAACGAAGGCAAAGGAGATTGCAGCAGCCTGCATTGCAAAGTTAGGGGCTGCTATAACAAAGTATACGCCCACAAAAAAAGTCCATGCAAGAACCAGCAGACTCATTGTACCAACAGGATCGGGTAATGCACTCAAAGCGGGAAAACGGTACAGGTTGACAAGCGACCATGCCCCCATCTTCTCGCTCTACACATTTTTTCTCAATCGTTAATTAACGCCATATCTGGTGAATCCGTAATTTTCGTGATATTGCTCTGCAACAGGTCACCTGCCGACTTTAAAAAACGGCCCGGACCTTAAAAAAGAGCCACGGCTCTACCCGGTCAAACCTTGAAATGGTGTGTTCGATTCAAAAAAAATGAGCGGAGGCTCTTTAAGTAGAAATTGGATGTAAGAAAAACCGAGATGAAAAAATCGAGATAAAAATGACAACCAAAGAACAGGAAAACAGATCAGTGGGATCCTTTGTGATCCCGGAGCGGAGGGGAAACGGCATTGCCGGACCTTCCCGCGAGGTGTCCAAAACGGATGAAGCAGCGTACGGTGCGGACAGGGCCAGAAGAGAGAACAACGATGAGGAGGACAATGGTAAAGACGAACCGTTCAACCCGGTAAGAGATGTGTTAAGGAAGACCGAACTCCTTGGATGGGATGTCCGGTCTGCCCACCGTTCGAGACGGAAAACTCCCGTTTATCCGGAAGAAGATTCAGATAACCCGGAGGAAGAGGAATGAACGCGCCTGAAAAAAAACCGGAGTGCAACGGTGATCTGATCCTTTCCCTTGTGGAACGCCAGGATCGGATTTCAGTGCGGCTGAACCAGAAGATCGAACGTCTCGAACACCGGATTACAGATCTTGAAGAGCGGGGGCGATCCCCATGACCGGGCGCCGATCATCGACGGATAACGGAATCCCGCTCTATCTTATTCCCGCAGTTATCGACCGCCAGATCAGGATGCTGGGTATGAGAACCTACAGGATAAGCGTGAAACGGACGTGCAGGCACCACTATAACATTACCATCCGGACGAAATCGCTGCAAAGGGAACTCCGGATTCTTAAGAGTCCGGCATCCGCTCACGGGCCGGATGGCAACAGCGATAGTGAATGTGGGGTTGATAACTCATGACCCGGGGAAGGCCATCGTTACAGGCAATCGATGAGGCAGCCGTTATCGCAGCAAAACGCGGAGTAGTGATTGTGATTAAGCCTTTAAAAAAATCCCCATTCGATCTTTATGTCATCCGTCAAAATGATAATGTGGCGATTAAAGTAAAACGGATCCGCTCGCGTATCCAGGGACCAAAAGAGATCTCCGTGACGTTCAGATACGAGATTGCAGAGATCCGTTCAGCGCAGCTGCCCCCCATGGTGCAGCGCGAGTTCTGGACCCTGACCCCGTGGGGAACCTGGCGGTTTTTCCTCATTCTGGATGACTGGATTATTGAGATCTCCTCCAATGGAGATCCCCTCCCGTCCTCTTTGCAGGATCCAAAAAACCCTGCCTCTCCTGATTCCCCGCCCGGTATTCTGAAGGATATGACACGGGATACCGTTCCACGGTCGGGATTCCTCTGCCCTTTTTATGCACAGGTGCGGGGATAAACCCCTGTTTTTCCCTGTACGATCACCATTAGGGAGATACACCCATCCGGGCTCTATACGGGCTTGGATTCTCCTTTTTCATCCAATCTGACCGGCCTTATTGGAGGTTTTTCCGCGATGATTTTTAAAATACCCCAAAATATCGGGTCAATCGCCAGATGAGAGCATTTTATGAGGATAAAACCGGCCTTAACAGACCCTATTGGATTGAATCCGTTTTTCCGGATGGCCTGTAACCAATAGGGGTAGACAAAAATGAAGGAAACAACCCTTTTGGCATCCTCATAGACCTGCTCCCATCCGGGCTCTATACGGGCTTGGATTTTCCATTTTCATCCAATCTGACCGGCCTTATTGGAGGTTTTTCCACGATGATTTTTAAAATACCCCAAAATATCGGGTCAATCGCCAGATGAGAGCATTTTATGAGGATAAAACCGGCCTTAACAGACCCTATTGGATTGAATCCGTTTTTCCGGATGGCCTGTAACCAATAGGGGTCAAAAAAGAACGGGCAGGTACTGGATGTACAAAAGAATATTGAAGAGAAGAAGACAAGTTACATCTATACTATGACATCCAGAGCAGCCGGGCAATGTGGGTCACGGAGCAGGAAAGACTTTGAGTATGATCCGAAAAGAATCATCGCAGGCGATGAAAAACCTGCCGGAGTCCGTGAGTCTGCCGTAAGTCTTGCAAAGAATGAAAAAATTGAATCATTACTTACCGATATTGTCAACCGGCTTGGCCGCATTGAAGAGAAAATCGATGAGAATGTCTACCCCCCCGAATCGGCGATTAAACCGGAACTTATCAGGAAGCTGAAAAAAGCCCACGCTGATATCAAAAAAGGCAA
>JAURZP010000422.1 GCA_030653335.1 Methanoregula sp.
ATGGACCTTGCCCGTAAGACCGAAAACGGCATGCAGGGCATTACCAAGTCCTCAAACGAAGTCAACACCATCATCCTTGAGATCAAAGGACAGATGGACAAGATCAGCGAGATTGTCAACCTCATCACAGACCTTGCCAACCAGACAAACCTGCTCGCACTCAATGCGGCTATCGAAGCAGCGAGGGCAGGAGATGCAGGACGAGGGTTTGCAGTCGTTGCAACCGAAGTCAAGTCACTCGCAGTAGAATCACGAGCCTCTGCCGAGAAGATCTCTGAGATGATCAACA
The DNA here is from genome assembly GCA_030653335.1 of Methanoregula sp. Classification (GTDB taxonomy): domain Archaea; phylum Halobacteriota; class Methanomicrobia; order Methanomicrobiales; family Methanospirillaceae; genus Methanoregula. The sequence goes on from JAURZP010000422.1 coordinate 290, forward strand.
ACCTCCAGACACAGACCAACAGTGCCGTGGATGCGGTTGCCTCGGCGAACAGCGGGGTCAAAGTGGGCAGCGAAGCCCTGCATGACACCCTGAGCAGCTTCTCCAAGATTGTCGAGTCGATCGATCAGGTTAGCAAGAACATCAGCGACGTTGCGGCTGCAGCTGAAGAGCAGGCGGCTTCAGTAGAAGAAGTGACTGCCAGTGTGAACGAAGTCGGTGGGCTGATGCAGAGCACAGCAAAGGAGTCAACAGATGCCGCTGCAGCAAGCGAGGAGTCGGCTGCCGCAATTGACCAGATCTCAAAGGTCATTGGCAATGTGAACAACATCGTCGATAAAGTGACCAAAGAAGTCTCGCGGTTCAAATGCTAATGGGGGAGAGCAGGCCATGGCAAAAGTAACCAAGCCAACAGAGGAAGCAAAAAACTCCACTTCTCCCGTAGCAACGGGCACAGGATCTATAGAGAAAAACCAGTCCATAAAAGAGACAAAGGCAGGGAAGCACGAGAAGGGAATGTTGCAGGTCGTTGAGTTCCTGCTCGGAAACGAGCACTACGCAGTTGACCTCTTCGATGTCAAGGAGGTAGTCGAATACACGACCATCACAAAACTCCCAAACAGCGCCTCCTATATGAAAGGTATCATCGATCTTCGTGGCGAGATCACAACGATTGTGGACTTAAAAGAGCGCCTGCATATCGCAACGGGCGCTGAAACTAAGGATGAAAACAGCCGAATCATCGTGCTGGATGAGAAGATCACGAAAGCCAAAACCGGGATCATGGTCGATGATGTCACTTCGGTATCTACTTTCGATCTGAGTGACATCGACAAGACATCGGCTTCGGATAATCACGATGATACCGCAATTCTCGGCATCATAAAAAAGAAGGTCAAGGACAAGGAACACGAGAAGAACGAACTGATCATCTGGATTGATATCAAGTACCTGCTCAAAGATATCGGCGAAGGAATGTCCCTTACTTAAAAACAAAAAAGAGGACCGAACAAGTATGACCATCACAGCAACAGAAGGAACCGGGAATGCAGTTGGCCTACCAGCCCAGACAAATGGGACTGCCTATGGCAAGGTAACTGCCCAGGCAGCGGGCCCGACAGGAAAAGCCATCCATGTGGTGGAGTTCCTGCTCGGAAAGGAACATTATGCAGTCAACTTAACCGATATCCGGGAAGTTGTTGAATATACTGCTATCACCCCGCTTCCCAATGCACCTGCGGCTGTACAGGGAATCATCGATTTACGAGGAGAGATAACAACCATCCTTGACCTGCGGCAGCGGTTGAACATTCCACTCCAGAAAAACATCTCAAAAGAAACTTCCCGCATTATGGTACTCGATGAGAAGATCACCCGGGTCAAGACCGGCGTTCTTGTCGACGATGTCCTCGCAGTCTCCATGTTTGAACAGAAAGATATCGATACAAACAAGGAAGGCGGCAACTGGGGAGACGCAGCGATCCTCGGCACCATCAGAAGAAAGACAAAAGAGCAGGAGAAAGAAAAGACCGACCTCATCATCTGGATTGACATCCGGCAACTTACCCAAAGCCTGGATGAAAAAAAGACGGTGGTGTAAATGAGAAAATTATCCTTTTTTTAATGGATAAGCTAGAAAAAAATTCAAATCCGGTATCCCTTAAACACGCGTATCCGTAAAAAAAGGACTCTCATGCACACTATGTACACCAAGTATCCGGACCGAATGAAACACGATACAATGATATCCATTACGGATAGGAATAAAAAAACAAATCCGCTCCATTGCACGGGAGCGATGAGACTTGTACCATGAATAAAATACCTGTACTCCTCATCGATGACGATAAGGATTTTCTCCAGATAGGAAAAGAGTTTCTCGAAGATGACAAGAGCATCAGAGTGGAAACCTCACTTTCCGCAGAAGATGCTCTCAAAAAGATCACCGTGCAGCCATTCGATGTAATCATCTGCGATTACCGGATGCCACCGGGCATGGACAGCACCGGTTTACTCAAAGCCTTAAAGGCAAAGGGTATCGATATCCCGCTCATTGTGTTCTCAGGATTTGCACGAGAAGAGCATGCGTCAGAATCCTTAAAAAACGGGGCCGCATTTTATTGCCAGAAATCTTCCCGGCCTGAAGTGCAGTATGCCGAGTTAAAGAACTTAATCCAGCACCTGCACCGCTGCCGGCACGCAGAGCAGGCGCTTGCAGTGACCCAAAAGGAGTTCGAATTATTTTCCTATTCGGTCTCACATGATCTCAGGGCTCCTTTAAGGATCATCGACGGTTATTGTAAGATCCTCGCCGATAAATATAGTGCCAGTCTGCCGGCAGATGCTCAGCAGCACATCAGCCGCCTGCGGGCTTCTTCCGCCCGGATGGATGCATATTTTGAAGACCTGCTCCAGCTCTCACGGGCCGGCCGCCTTCCTTTGAAGAAGGAACAGGTAAACCTGTCCGCACTTGCAACTTCCATACTCCAGGGTCTCCCCCATCCTGCTACGGGTTTAAAATTCACGCAGGATATAGAAAAAGATGTGATTGTAAATGGCGATCGGGCACTCATGGAGCGGGCAATGCAGCAGATCCTTGATAATTCCTGCAAATATTCAAAGAACCGGCCACAGATACGGATAGAATTCGGCAGGAAGCTTATTGAAGGGAGGCAGATCTGTTTCGTTAAGGACAATGGTGAGGGGTTCGATGCAACAAATGCAAAAGACCTGTTCACGCCGTTCCACCGCTTCCATCCGGAATCGCAGTTTCCCGGAACCGGTATCGGGCTTGCGCTCGTTCAGAAAATTATCCACCGGCATGAGGGAAGTGTCTGGCTTGAGAGCACAGTTAATGGCGGAACAACCCTTTTTTTCACGCTTAATGACGGGGGCCTTGGACCTCCAAAGAGGCCTGGATGACGAGACCCGCCACAAACCGGATAATAGCCAGATGCAGGATCGAGAATGAACCGTACAATAATGAACAGGAAATGAGGAGGAGAGAAACAAAATGAAAGACGAGATCAGAGTATTATTGGTTGAAGACTCGGCAGATGATGCAGTCTTTGTTAAAGACGAGCTCGAAAAGGGCGGTCTGAAAATCCAGCAGCGAAGAGTGGATACTGCCCGCGATATGAGAGACGCGTTAAGCAAGGATACATGGGATATCATCCTGTGTGATTACTCCATCCCCGGGTTTGGGGCAATACCTGCTCTTGCCATATTAAAAGAACAGATGTGCGATGTGCCAGTCATCATTATCTCCGGAGTTATCGGCGAAGATACCGCAATGGATACGATGAGTGCAGGTGCCCATGACTTCATTATAAAAGGCAAGTATGCC
>JAURZP010000424.1 GCA_030653335.1 Methanoregula sp.
CCGGGGGGGGTAGGTTTTGATATCAACTGCGGTGTCCGGTTGCTCACGACACCCCTTGCACAGAAAGATATTTCCGGGCGCCGTGACCTGATCGAGGAACTCTTCAGGGCAGTACCCACCGGAGTCGGGGGTAAAAGTTCGCTCAGGATATCTCCTCCTGATCTCGAACGCATGATGATCAAAGGGGCAAGCTGGGCAGTAGACGCAGGTTACGGTACCAAACGCGATCTCATCCGCTGCGAGGATGGCGGATATATGAAAGAGGCCGACTGCCGCGCAGTGTCTGCAAAAGCCAGACAGCGGGGTGTCCCGCAAGGGGGAACATTAGGATCCGGCAACCATTTTCTCGAGATGCAGCTTGTTTCTGAGATCTTCGATCCTGAGGCATCCCAGGCATTCGGGATCAGGTTGGGACAGATCTGCTGCATGATCCACTGTGGTTCGCGCGGGCTCGGACATCAGGTATGTACCGATCACCTGAAACTTCTCGAAACTGCCACAAAAAAATATCATATCACCCTTCCAGACAGGCAACTTGCCTGCGCACCCATCTTATCACCGGAAGGAAAGGATTACTTTGGTGCAATGGCTGCATCGGCAAATTATGCATGGGCAAACCGACAGCTCATTACCCACACCGTACGACAGGTGCTTGCTAAGATGTTCCGAATCGATTACGACGATATGCCACTTGTCTATGATGTTGCGCACAATGTGGCAAAGATTGAAGAGCATGGAGTTGACGGGGCGCGCATGAAAGTGTGCGTTCACCGCAAAGGTGCCACCCGTGCTTTCGGTCCTGAATCGAATGAAATTCCGGTTGAACTGAAAAAAATCGGCCAGCCTGTCATCATTCCCGGCAGCATGGGCACGTCATCCTTTGTGCTGCGCGGAACACAGATGGCCATGGAAAAGACGTTTGGCAGCACTTGTCACGGGGCGGGGCGCATCATGAGCCGCACACAGGCAAAAAAGAGCCTGAGCGGAAAAGAGATCACGGCAAATCTCTTAAAAGCGGGTATCATCGTAAGGGCGCACAGCGAGAATGCAATCGCTGATGAAGCACCGGATGTTTACAAGTCCAGCGATGAAGTGGTAAACGTTGTTCATGATGCAGGAATTTCCCGGCTTGTGGCGCGCCTTTCTCCGTTAGGGGTGATCAAGGGATGAGTTGCCGGGCCGGGTTTGTCTGGGAAACCTCCCAGCACTTCAACCGGTTTATTGAGGATTGTGGTATAACCTGCGAACTCGTTACTCCTCACATGCTGGCAGCCCCGTTCTACCGGCAGACATTTAACTGCTTAATCATCCCGACAGGTTTTGGAAATCATCTCTATACGAATCTTCTTCCGGCACTCCGCGCGTCATCCCCGCGGATAAAAAAATTCGTTGAGAACGGAGGGAACATGTTGGTCTATGGTGCAGCAACCGAAAAACCGGATGTGTACGACTGGCTTTCGTTCACTGTAAACTACAGGCACTACTGCCACCCGGTAAGGATCGATTGTGTTCCCTCATCAGATATTAGGACCCTGATCGATGATTATGATCCGTTATCCATAGAGTGCGATGGTTCATTTGTATCTCACGAGGGGATCTGTGTTGGCAGAGCAGAGGACACAGATGTGATTATTGAAAAGCAGGTGGGGAAGGGAAAGATAGTGGTCACCAGTGTGCACGAATATCCCTCAAAAAAATTCTTAAAGTTTTTCTGTAATGCGGGATTACCGACAATATTTTAATAAACACCGGAATTCCAGATAGGTTTCCTTTTTGGAGTTTTTTTTTAATGGCTTTTTTCCTATACACAATATTCATCTGGATAGA
>JAURZP010000437.1 GCA_030653335.1 Methanoregula sp.
TCTATAGTATTTAATCTTTTGGGTGCCCCATTACAATTTAATTTGAGAGAACAATGCAAGAATTATAGATTGAAGTCAACCGCATATCGCGAAACAATTTTGGAAAATTATTGAATCGCATCTAAAACGTGAATTGATACATTCAATCAATAGCGTCATGGTCCCACTGCCTCACATAAAGCCATGGCAAAACGCCAGCACGTTCTTTCCGAGATCGGGAAGAAAATACCCGCTCTCAAGTATGGTAAACCTCCGGCCGTTTGCTGCCCTTCTGGAAAACCGTTTCATCAAGTCTCCGATCATGTAAAAATCCGAAGTTGCAAGTTTTCTTCCTGCATCTTTTTCATAAGAATCAAAACCGGCGCAGACACCAACAATATCTACTACAGGGATTTTTTTTACAAATCCATAGATCTCTTTCAGATACTCTTCACTGCGGTCTGCGTAAGGATTTAAGATCTGGCAGTCCTTCCAGTCAGCGAGCACTTCCTTAGTGCCGTCGCCGGTATGGGCATCGAAGTCCAGAACAAATGCGGATTTTATCTTTTTTTGTTGCTTTAATGCCAGAAGGGCAATTCCCATGTTACAAAAAGCACAATAACCCCAGGAAGAATTCCGGGATGCATGATGTCCCGGTGGCCTTATGCAGGCAAAGGCAGGCTCGCCATAAAATGCAATATCTGCTGCCATGATCGCCGAACCGGCAGCAAGGGTTGCCATGTCGTAGAGTTTGCGGTTCGGTTTGACGGAACCCACATGGTGTGGTGTGTGAGCCAGCAGCACCTCTTCCTCATTTGCCGGGCTCGGACGGAGGATTTCAAAGTTCTTATCGTTACCAATCACGCTCATGATCGATTCCATCCGACCGGGAACAGATGCCCCGTTATCAGCATTGTCCGAATTGTAGAACTTATTGTCAAAGATTATTTTCATAATCGCTCTTTATTGCGAGGGGATGCTCTTTTCCCCTCAATAAATATTCCGGCTCAACCGGTGAATTTTTTACACGTTCCATTAACGTTCCTGCAAAGCCTTAACATTTACGGACCGGTAATTCCCTTTGGGCACAGTCATCTCGAACCGTGCCCCTTTGCCCGGTTCACCGGTTTCGCGGATGGAGATGCCTGTAATTGAGAGGATCTCACTGGAGAGAAAAAGGCCAAGACCAGTGTTCTTTCCAAAACCTCTCTCAAAGAGGCGCTTCTTGTCCCCATCAGATATCCCGGCACCATCATCTTCAACAGAGATAACAAGTCCTTTTTCAGAATCCTGTAAAGAGGTCCGGATCACAGTCATCTTCTGCCCCCCATACCGGAGGGCATTGTCGATAAGATTGAAGAACACCTTCTCAAACAGCGGATCGGCAAGTATCTCCCGGCCCGGACAGTTCGTCTCAATCCGTATTTTCCTTATATGATGTCCGGATGCCACCTTGTTTACAATTGCGTCTACGTTCTGCCATGCAGGAGAGTTGACACCCATTTCCTCATAATCGCCGGTGAAATTAATCTGGCGTTCGATATTGTCAGCTATCATACCCTCTTTTTTAAAGAATTCCGCCAGACGAATGGAATTGCCCATAGATTCCCCGCTCAGCTCGATGTACGATTTTAAAGCCATGAGCTGATTCCTGATATCATGCCGGGTGATAGAAGAGAGGAGGTTGAGTTTTTTATTTGCAATCCGCAGGGAATCTGTTGCCTGACGGAGTTCCTTCACATTCTGCTCAAACTTATTTTTTCCAATGATCTGGAAATACCGTACAACGCATATTTCAATCCCTTCCGATAATTTTCCCATAATATTAGACAAGTCGGACATTGACAAAGAGAAATGCCAGTCAGACAATTGTAGTTACAACGAAACAAGCATCAATCACTGTGAAAACGAGAATACAAACTGAAG
>JAURZP010000285.1 GCA_030653335.1 Methanoregula sp.
CCTTGTTCCGTTCTGCGGCGTAGGTCCTTTTGCAATTCCGGCAGCAGCCAGGGGGGCACATGTCGTTGCAGTTGAACAGAATCCTGACGCATACTTCTGGCTTGAAGAAAATATCAGCCTCAATAAGGTAAGAAAAAATATCACTACCATCCACGGTGATGCATGCGATATACGTCTCCTCCCGCACCAGAAGTTCGACCGGCTGATCATTCCTGCACCCTATGGCATGGACAGGATTTTAGACATCCTCTCACCGCTCGTGGAACAAGGTGGAATGATCCATATCTACACATTCAAAACCCGAAATGAGATCCCAGCTCTCATAGAAGAATACGCACAGAAAGGATTCGATCTCACGTATTACAACTCCTGCGGTAATGTGGCTCCGGGCGTGAGCCGCTTTGTGTTTGACCTGGTTTATCATTAGAAAAAGAGCATTCTCTGTAGGGTGGGGTACACCCGAATCTACGCTCATGGAAGATGTCAACTCCGGTCACTGGACCCTGAAGATCCATCCCCGGACAACCGGTTTTTACTTTAAGGTGTTCACCTCCCTTCTCTCTTTATGGTAGATCAGGTAGAGTGCAGCAAGAAGGATCGGGAACAGGAGATCTACCCACAGCACCCCTCCGATATTGTTTGGCGAGACATCCCCGTGCGCAATAAACTCGTAGACATGACCAAGACCGGCACCGAACAGGAACAATCCCCCACCGATGATCGTTGCCAGCCAGAAATTGTCCCGGTATTTCAGGCAAAGGATGCCCACAATGCCGATTGATGCATCCCACATGCCCACTTCCCGCTGGAAAGGACTGCCGGTTGCCCACCCGATCGATTGGGCTACCTGATCAGCAAAGAGCAGGTGGCCGATTCCACCCCAGAGAAGGGACAACCCAAGCCCGCAGACGAGTTGCCACATCAGGATAATTTCGATTTTTCGGTGCGTGTCAGCGGTCTTCTTCTCTTTTGCGATATGTATAAGGGCAATTATTGCCCCGAGAAGCGGAAACAGAAGCACCC
>JAURZP010000287.1 GCA_030653335.1 Methanoregula sp.
TTCTGTTGATGAAAAATTCTCCTACCCGCGCGGCCCGGTCATTTCGTATGGGTATGATGCCCTGGGATCGATCTCGGTAGGTATCTACGACAAACAAGATGTCAAGGAAGAAACAATCGACCAGATCTATGCTTTCATAAGCGAGGAATCCAGAAAACAAGGGATCGAGACACCTCCTGTTGTGTTTTTCAGGAGCCCGATGCCTTATATGCATCTGAACCGTGACGATGCGTGGCGACCCGTGATAGGTGGTGTGCAGGGCACAAGCTCGCTTGGAACATTTACTATTGGTTTTGCTGCAACAAGAAGCGGACAAGAGGGCGTCATTACGGTTGGTCACGCAGGAAGCGTCGGAACAGCCATTAACCAACCGGGTTCTGGCTACCCGATTGGGACAATCACGGTTTCTTCCGGAGGAGCAAATTCAGATTCTGCGTTTATCGCGTTCGACAATATCGCAGGCAATGTATTTGAGACTTCACAAAGCCAACCCGGCGTTTCCGGTGGGACGGATCCATGGTTGAATTTGGGAGTGACGAAATCCGGCATAACAACTGGCGTAACATCCGGGACGGTCATATCGCAGACTTCGCTCTATAACAGTTTCTTCGGCACGACGATCTACGACCAGTGGTATGCAAGTTTTTCCGGGACGAGTGGCGACAGCGGTTCCCCGGTATACTTCAAAGATGCAAACCAACAGATCCAGATCGTGGGTGTCTACTGGGGGCAGGGGACATACTCCTGTTTCTCCCCGATATCGAGCGTTCTGGGCGACCTTGCCTGAAAATAAAAATCCCCCCATTTTTTGCGATTTTCGGATCTGATAAGGATCGGCATCCTGTGCAAACGTATTTTGTCCGGACTCCTCATCGCGGGGCTCTTTCGACATACCATCATTGGCCACAGGGGTTCGAACCGCTTCGAGCGATTCATTCAAGAGAACAAGGATTGGAACATTGATGCGGCGATAAGGCCAAAATTAAAAAAATACTTCATGCGACCCTCCAAGAAAACCCGGATTGAAACA
>JAURZP010000458.1 GCA_030653335.1 Methanoregula sp.
AGCAGTGCCCCTTCCCCGCCAAACACAATATCGCTCTCGCATAAGTCAGTCGAGATCAGTGTTGGCAGGGTGACCGTCTCGTTATCAAGCCCGGTGGCGTGTAACAGGGAGAAGTTATGATGGGTACACCCCTTAGGCCCATGGACAATACTGGCGGTATTGCGGATATGGGTAGTCACCGAAAGCGCCCCGGTGAGAGTGCAACCCCCGAATCTAGATGTATGAATAGGCAAGGGATTCAAGATCATCAATCTCTAAAGGGGTTGGTATGGTAAAACGGGTATTTTCCATCACGCGGGTGGCAAGGCTGCGGTAACATTGCGCCTGTGCAGAATCAGGTTCATACTCGATAACCGTCTTCCGGTTGAGCTCTGCAAGCTGCACCACGCGACTGCGGGGGATAAACTGGATAAGCGAGCTGTTCACACGCTTTGCAAACTCTGATACCAGTTCTTCTTCATTTGGCTGATCCTTGGCATTACAGATCACCCCGGCCAACCGGCACGTGCTTTTGGTCCTCGACGAAAGGCGTTGTATCGCCTTGCAGATGTTGTTTGCAGCATACAAAGACATCAGTTCTCCGGAAGTGACGAGATAGACATCCTGCGCATATCCTTCGCGCATCGGCATGGCAAATCCCCCGCAGACAACATCGCCGAGCACATCATAGACAATCACATCGCCTTTTAACGCCCCGAACTTCTCTAACAGCTGGAATGTAGCGATGATTCCCCGCCCGGCACACCCGACACCGGGTTCAGGCCCTCCTGCCTCCACACAGCGGACACCGTTAAACCCGGTAAACTCGATCTCCGAAAGTGTAATTGGCGCTTCGCCCCGAACCCGGACAAGATCCATAACGGTTGGAATAAAGTTCCCGTGCATCAGCATCCGGGTACTGTCCCGCTTGGGATCGCATCCGATCTGCAGGATATCAAGCCCCATACCCGATAGCGCAGCGGAAAGATTGGCCGAGGTGGTGGACTTGCCGATACCCCCTTTACCGTACAGGGCGATCTGTTTCATCACCGTACTATGGAGTGGCAATTTATATTAGATCTTCTGATGTTAAGAAAAGTGGAGTTGTTTTGCTGGGTGCACAGGCAGTTTTTTTTAAGTTATTCCTGTCTGCCAAAAATTGCCATGATAAGCATCACTACCGGGATCACTTCAAGCCGGCCCACCCACATCACGCAGATAAAGACCCATTTTGAGATAACAGGCATGTCCGGAGAGATATACCCTGAACCCAGTCCGCAGGTAGAGAACGCAGAGACAACAGCAAGGACAATTTCTGTCAATGAAAATGAAGTGAGATAGAACGGAATAACAGCAAGCGTAGCGACAAAGATGACAGCTACTGACAGGATGATGATAAGCATATTCTTTGAGACTTCAAACTCTGCTGTTGCCTTTGGGATCACCCGTCCTTCGAGCCTGAACGGAAGGAGCACCTTGCCACTGACAAAGAGACGCCGGAACCACCAGAGGAGTGCACGGAAAGCGAGCATGACCCGCTGTAATTTAATCCCGCCGGCAGTACTGCCGCTTGCACCCCCGATAAAGACAAGCATCGCGAGAAAGAGGATGGTTACACTTGCCCATGTCTGGATGTTTGCGATAGAAAATCCCGTAGTAGTGACGGCAGATACGGTCATGAACAGACCCTGGTGCAGAGCCGGCAGAAACTCAAGGTTATTAAAAAAAACCAGATCGTATGCAAGTACAGCAGTTCCAAAAGCAACAAAGACAAAGAAGAGTTTGACCTGCTCGTCGCCAAACAGGCTCCAGCGCCGGTTTTCTAATATATGATAATAGAGTTTGAACGGAAGGGCACCAGCAATCATGATGGGGATAAGAATAAGCTCGAGCATTGCGCTGTTGTAATATCGGATCCCACCTTCGTGCAGGGTAAACCCTCCGGTCGATATTGCAGCAAGCGCAAGATTGAGCGATTCCCATAAGGAGAGACCGGTAAAAAGGATAAGACCAATGGCAAGGAAGGTAAGAATCCCGTAAATCTTAGAGAGAGCGCGCCCGGTAGAGACCACTCCCTGCATCAGCGGTTCGTCCCTGCTTTCAGTCC
>JAURZP010000462.1 GCA_030653335.1 Methanoregula sp.
CACCATCCAGCGAGATCCCGGCGTACTCGATCCCGCATTCCCTGATCTGGCCTGCAACATCAGATGTTAGCAGCGTTCCATTGGTGCTGATAGCCATTTTGAGACCACGGTTTTTTGCATGAATTGCCAGATCCCAGATATCCTCGCGCAGGAGCGGCTCCCCGCCCGAAAAAAGTATGAGCGGGACACCCATACCCGCGAGATCATCGATCAAACCCAGCGCTTCAACAGTAGTAAGTTCTCCATCCGTAGTTCGTCCCGGACCGGATTTGTTGTAGCAATGTTTACAGCTCAGGTTACAGCGATCCGTAACGTTCCAGAAGACCACCGGACGGTACATACCGGAGAATGCAAGACAGTTACTGGGCACATCGGCCTGTGGTTTATGTTTGTGCCGCATCACGTCGCTGACCGTTCCCCGCCCGTGCATGCACTGGGTAATCCGGTTCATAGGACACCTCCTCCATTCTCCCGCATCCGCACGTTTGGCACACGCTTAAACTCATATGTGCTGAAGAGGACCGCATAATCCCTGCAACCGGTTTGTTCTGACACAGCCCTGACATCCGCCAGAACCTGCTCTCTGCTATAGCCGTGGTGCACGGTATAATGAGTATATTCCCATCGTCCCGGTACCGGTCTGCGTTCATAACAATGGGTTACGGAGGGAAATGCTGCAAATATTTTTCCAGTGTCATTTCCTCCAGATCCTGCCGGTTTCCACGCCACAAGGGCGTTTGCAGTAATACCCACCTTCCGCTGGTCGATGCGGGCACGGAATTTCCGGATGATACCAGCTTCCTTAAGAAGCCGGATCCGTTCCATCACTTCATCACCCTTAAGACCCAGCCGCTCTCCAATCTCTTCAAAGGGGGCAGGGACAAGTAAAAGCCCGTGTTCCAGTTCCCGGAGCAGTTGAACATCAATGTGATCCATCAGGTAATCTCCATGGATTGTGCGGACAAAAAGGAGAACCGCACATCAATTTTTATCTTTTTTATCGTTGGCAAGTCAAGAACATCCGATGCCTGTATCCCTGTCTGCTGGAGGATCTCATCAAGCACTTTTTTTACCCCCTCCTCATTCTGAGATGATATCGTGAACCATAGAGAATAGTAATGATCCCTCTGGAAATTGTGCGACACTTCCGCATAGCTGCTGATGATATTTGCGATCTCGTCCACTCTATTTTCCGGTACGTGGAGGGCAACCAGTGTCGCGGCATGCAGGCCGAGATGACGGGATTCAAGCACGGGAGATATACCCCGGATAATACCTGTATCCTTAAGCATTTTCATGCGTCTGAGTATCTCCTTTTCGGAAATACCCAAACGATCCGCGATCACTTTCCATGGCCGTGATACGAGCAGAAGATCATCTTGCAGGGCATTGAGTATGACAAGGTCAATCTGGTCCGGCAGGAAAAGTTCGCTCATGGTTTTACCTCTTCTGGCTGATACGGGCACCACGGATCTTCTCCACAGCATTCCCCGTTGAGCGTATCGGGTGTTGCAAGTCCGTCACACCAGAGCGGGGAGGCTGCATCTTCTCTACGGTAGGCACGGGCCCTGCACCCGCCACAAATTGTTTTGAAATCGCATCGTCCGCACTTTCCCGTGAGGAGATCCGGATTGCGGAGTGCAGTGAAGAGTGGGGAATTGTTCCAGATCTCATTGAATGGTGTTGTCCGCACGTTTCCTGCACTCACCGGCAGGTACGGGCAGGGTGTCACATCGCCATTGGCAAAAATCCGACAGTAAGTGATACCGGCAAGGCAACCACGTCCCCATGCAGGATTCATTATTCCAAGGCCATCTGCGATCCTGCGGAACTGCGGGGCGCAGGTCGGACGGATATTAAGATCGCTGTCACGGTACCTGATGAGGATCTGCCGGATTAGATCCTCATATTCCTCCGGACTGCGGGGCTCGATCTGCCTGGCCCTGCCGGTTGGTATCGGGATGAAGACCTGGTAATCGCGGACGCCAAGCGTTGTCCCGAGCCCGATCACATCTTCTACATCGCGAATGTCCGACCGCATCACCGACATGTTGATCTGAACTGTGATTCCGGCATCGCGGCAATGACCTATGGCCTGCACTGCTCTGTCCCAAACACCCTCAAGACCACGAAAAGAATCGTGGGTGGCAGGGTCTTTCGAATCCAGGCTGATGGCTACAGCCCGTATTCCCGCCTCCTTAAGTTTTAACGCAATCTCCCGATCGATAAGGTAACCGCTGGTACCCATGACCATCCGGAGTCCCTGTTCAGTGCCGTACCGCGCGATTGCGTAGATGTCCTCCCTTAGGATGGGTTCACCTCCACTCAGCACAACGACCGGTTTTCCGGTCGCCCTAATCTGGTCGATGACCATGAACGCTTCTTCCGTACTGAGTACGCCATCTGCTTCCTGTTCACCAGCGTCCACGTAACAGTGCGCACACTTCAGAGGACACCTGAGCGTGATGTTCCACGAGATGATACGCGGTGCACCTGCCTGACCGTTCAATGTTTCATTTCCTTTGCTACCTGACTCACTTTGTGGTAAGAGAGTAAAAAAATATTTGGTGTGGGCATACAGGGCTATTGACCTGCCAAATGCCGGGCGGGTTTACCGTTGAATATCCGGAACATGGTTTTTTTTAACGAGCAGAAACCAAAACCGGGATATGTCGTTTTGCGAAAGTTAATGTATACAGAATTAAAAAAGGCTACCATACAGGGTTTGCCTTAAACAGTCTCCCTACCAAATCTTAAAAAATAAAGGTGTCAATTCCATGGAAAAGAAGAAACTCACCACTGCTGCCGGGGCACCCGTCCCCGACAACCAGAATGCCATTACAGCCGGCCCACGCGGTCCTATGCTGCTGCAGGACGTCTGGTACTTAGAGAAACTTGCACACTTTGACCGCGAAGTGATACCCGAACGGCGCATGCATGCCAAGGGCTCGGGTGCGTTTGGGAAGTTTACGGTCACCCACGATATCACGAAGTACACAAGGGCAAAGATCTTCAGTACGATCGGCAAGGAGACCGAGTGCTTTGTCCGCTTCTCGACCGTTGCCGGTGAGCGCGGGGCTGCCGATGCCGAGCGCGACATCCGGGGCTTTGCCATGAAGTTCTATACTGAGGAAGGTAACTGGGACCTTGTGGGCAACAACACTCCGGTCTTCTTCCTTCGCGACCCGCACAAGTTCCCGGACCTCAACCGTGCCGTGAAACGCGACCCCCGCACCAATATGCGGGATGCGAAGAACAACTGGGACTTCTGGAC
>JAURZP010000473.1 GCA_030653335.1 Methanoregula sp.
ATGAGGAACTCGTCTTTTCCGATCATGAAGGGTACAAAAAGAAGACCGGGTACTCTCATCTTGGCGGGTGCTACTACTCATGCAAGATGGCCGTGCTCGAAGCCCTTGACCGGCAACAGGAGCAGGCAGGTGCGATCATATTACGCGAAGCGCACCGGGGCTATGTGCCGATGGGAGTCTTCAATGTCCGTGAGAATGTCCGTGGTGCAATGCGACAACCCGCGCAGGAGTTTGAAGATATCCGGTCCGCTCTCTCATGTATTTCTGACTCTTTCTCACTTCCTATGACCCGGTTTATTGAAGAAGGGGCATTGTTACGAGAATCTATCCGGCAGCGCCAGTGCAGGCTCAGTGATTTCTCATCTGCAGCGAATTGATATGATGAACAGCTCAGTACAGGAATGCAGGTGTGGGAACTATACTATGGCAGAGAAGAGCATGGTTCATCAACGGATCATCCTGCACCTTGATATGGACAGTTTCTATGCCTCAGTTGAAGTGCGGGAGAACCCTGAGCTCAAAGGAAAACCTGTAGTTATCGGTGCTGACCCAAAAAATGGAACCGGGCGTGGGGTGGTTTCAACCTGCTCTTATGAGGCGCGGGCATTTGGCATACGATCTGCAATGCCCATCTCGCAGGCATTCGTTCTCTGCCCGCATGCGGTTTATCTCCCTCCTCATTTTCCACGGTATGCCAAAGCCTCAGCTGAGGTGATGGCGTTTTTAAAATCCCATGAACTTCCATTCCAGCAGGTGAGCGTCGATGAAGCGTTTCTTGACGTGAGCACAATGGGGAATTATTCGGAAGCAACCGATCTTGCAGCCCGGATAAGAAATGATATCCGCACGAAGCTCGGGCTCACCTGTTCGATCGGAATTGCCCCAACAAAAGTGGTGGCAAAGATAGCATCAGATGTCAATAAACCTGATGGACTTACGGTTGTTGAACCAGAAAACCTGTGCTCATTCCTTGGGCCAATGCCGGTACGGAAGATATCTGGAGTGGGCAGGAAGGCAGAAGCAGAACTCTTTGAGATGGGTATCAGGACGATTGAGGATCTTGTCCAATCTGATATACAGGTATTGATCTCCCGGTTCGGGCGTTCTGCGATTGCTCTTCAGGCTGTTACCTCCGGCATCGATGATGACATTGTTAAAGAGCGGGATAGTGTGATGTCGGTATCCCGTGAAACAACATTTCCTGAGGATACAAACAACGAACAGTTGATAGCTGCAACCATGGATGAACAGGCACGGGATGTATGTCGGAATCTTTTAGATGAATCCCTGCGATGCAGGACGGTTACTATCAAGGTGCGATATCACGGTTTTGTCACAAAGACAAAAGCCCGGACGCTCCCGCATTATACAGATGATGAAAAAACTGTGCGCTCCTGTGCACACACCCTGCTACGGGATATTTTTGATGGCCGTCCGATTCGTCTCCTCGGCATACGGTTGTCCTCTTTTGAGAAACATGATGCCCG
>JAURZP010000490.1 GCA_030653335.1 Methanoregula sp.
AAGCGAGCGGAACGCAGATGAGTGAACATGACCGACCGATATCCGATCAACCGGACCTGATGGTTCCCGCCCTCGGGGTGGTGGGCGGGACTCCAGGGTGGGCGGTCCGGAAGATTATCCCCGTTTAATTCCGCGCATATGTTGCGATCGCGTTAGAACGAAATACGGTCCTCTTTTTTCAAAAAACATTGTCGGCACAAGAAAACAGGTGACTAATCCGGGCTCAATTTGAGCCCTAAAAATACATAGTTACTCCCCGCAAAATTAGATGGGGTAACTTTCATCATTTGCGCACACTTTACTCTCATTTTTTGTTTTGTTTCTGGGAGGATATAGGTTTGGCCTACATGGGGACGTACTGCTCTCTCCAGAATTTTTTAGTCACTGCAGAATACATTTGATATATTGGAGCACCAACCCTTTGTCAGATATTCCTGAACATAACATGTGCATTGACAGTGATTTCTTTTGCCGGATACATTCAGATGCAGTTAATACCGATGCCGCACGAGGTGTACTACTATGAAAAAGAACCTGCTGATGTGGGATGAAACACTCTTTCGCGACCCTGAGGTGCTCGAGATTGATTACGTCCCAGAGCAGTTCGAGTTCCGTGATACCCAGATGCGGGAACTCGCGTTCCAGATCCGACCCGCGCTTCGCGGGGGACGGCCATTAAACACGATCTGCAAGGGTTTGCCGGGCACAGGAAAGACAACGAGCGTCCGGAAACTCTTTGCCGAGATCGAAGAGACGACAAAAAAACTTGTGCCGGTCTACATCAACTGCCAGATCGACAACACCAAGTTTGCCATTATCTCGCAGATCTATAAAAAACTCGCTGGTCATCTCCCCCCGTCATCCGGTACATCGTTTAAGCAGGTGTTCGATGCGATTGCTCGGATTCTAATCAAAGATGAGATCGTGCTTCTCGTAGCGCTCGATGATGCGAACTACCTCCTCTATGAAAACGAGATCAACAAGGTGCTCTACCCCCTTCTCCGCTCCCACGAATCCTACGAAGGCACCCGCATCGGTGTAATCGTGATCATCAGCGATATGGATGTTGATCTGTCGCGTGCAATCGATGCGCGTGTTGCCTCTGTCTTCCTCCCTACAGAGATTTATTTTCCTCCTTATGGCGATGCCGAAGTGCAGGAGATCATGGGAGTGAGGGTTATGCAGGGGCTGTTCACCGGTGTTCTCAGCGATGACCTGCTCAACCTTGTTGTCAAACAGACCCTCGCCTGTGGTGATCTACGGGTGGGCATTGATCTCCTGAAACGCGCCACGCTCAGTGCCGAGCGCGCTGCCCGGCGCAGTATCGAGCGCGAGGATATCTGCGGCGCTTACGAGATCTCAAAGTACCTGCA
>JAURZP010000513.1 GCA_030653335.1 Methanoregula sp.
ATGCAGACTCAGCTAACCGACGGACGACATCATCGTACGTTTCCCGGGGATACAATTTCAGATCATCCAGGAGGGCCTTGGTCTCTGACCGCATCCTGACCGTTGTAACCTCTGCCATATACTACAATATACATCAGTATAGAGGAATAAAGATTTTGTACGTGATATCTCCGGATATCGGGTTCAAAACACACTATAGATAAGGGCAGGATCCGGCCGGGTCCTCTGTTATAATTTATGAACGGTTTACTATTCGGGTACTTCAACCAGACAGAAAAAAAGATTTTCTCACTTCGCCGCACTCACAACCTTGATGATGTCGCCATTCTTGAGCACGTGGTTTTCCTTGATGCGCATCTTTGTGCGGGCGTCAATGGCATACAGGAATCCCTTACCGATATCCGTGTGCACCTGGAACGCAAGATCGTGGGGGGTCGAGCCCTTCTTCATCAGGAACGCATCGGGCAGCACATCGCCCTGCTTGTTGCAGAAATGAGTCTCATCCTCTACAGGGTACACAACGATCATATCGAGCAGCTCATAGACTGCACGATTGATTGCCTGCTGCACACCCGTCCCATTGTTCTGCTTCATCAGTTCTGCGATCTTTGCAAGCCCGGCTTTCTGTGGAGCGGACAGCGTGCCTTCATTGGCAATCTTAAATTCTACATCGCCGGGCAGGTACTGAACCAGGTGCACTCCTGCCGCATTGCGGAGGGCGAGCTCGGAAGCTGCGCTGGCAAACGCAACTTTGGCCGCAGCAAGTTTAGTCTGCAGCGCTTGAGGTGTTTCATCCACCTTGTTGCCAATGACCAGCATGGGCTTTGAGATCTTCACGATCTCCGCGCACAGGGGAATAAGATCGTCAATCGATGCATGTATCAGATCAATCTTGAGCTCCAGTTCGATGTCGCGCACATCTTCCATGGTGATCCCAAGACCCGTAAACGTCTCTGCAATACCCTGTTCAATGGCAGATCCTTTGCCCTGAGACTGCCGGCTGATCCGCGTCCAGTGCTTGTCAAGAATCCCGTGCACCCACATCGTCATCTCGTAGATGAGGAACTTGATATCTTCTTCCGGGTCATGGTTCCCTATCCCTACCGGATTGCCTTCACTGTCGGTGCCGCCGCTGGCATCGATCACGTGGAGGATCGCATCCGCCTGCCGGAGATTATCGAGGAACTGGTTGCCCAGTCCCTTGCCCTTGTGGGCATCAGGCACGAGACCGGCTACATCGATTAAGTTCACGGCCACGAACCGGTTGCCGTCCACACAATGCTTGCAGGTGAGATGTAGGTCATGGCACGGGCACTTCGCCCGCACGTACCCGACACCAAAGTTCGGGTTGATGGTCGTAAAAGGGTAGTTGGCGATCTCGACGTTTGCCATTGTCGCGGCCTTAAAAAACGTGGATTTTCCGCAGTTGGGTTTGCCTGCAAGCGCTAGGGTAATCATCTCTGGTTCCTCAATGAATAATGGATCTTAATAACTATCATTTTAGTATGGTTAAGAATCTGACAAAGTTTTTCCATCCCGGCTTAATAAAAGGTACTTATGTCGTTCACGCAAAAGAAAATCTGGTATTTCGAAAAGCCGGGTGAGGCAAATACTGCCGATGCAGCCCGGTTTGCCATTGAGCGCGCAAAGGAACTCAGGATTAACACCATAGTGGTTGCAAGCACATCGGGCTCAACTGCAGAGAATTTTTTTGCCGCCATGAAAGGTTCAGGCTTAAACCTCATTGTCGTCTCGCATGTTATGGGATTTGTAAAACCCGGCGAGTGGGAGTTCTCAAAAGAGATTGCTGACCAACTTCGCGGGCAGGGTGTAAAGATCGTAACCGGCACCCACGCGCTCTCAGGACTGGAACGTGCCATCTCCCGGTCCCCAAAAATTGGCGGCGGATCACGTTCCGATGCGATCGCAGAATCCCTGCGGCGTACTGTGGCAGTCGGGCTCAAGGTGGCAGTAGAGTGCGTACTTATTGCCGCTGATCAGGGCGCGATCGGCATTGAAAAAGAAGTTGTCGCAGTCGGTGGAACGATGAGTGGGGCAGATACTGTCTGCGTGATCAAACCCGCGCACACGTCTAACTTCTTTGATCTACAGGTGCGCGAGATTGTGGCCATGCCGAGGAACCGTTAACCATGGTGTTAACAGAACTCAAAGAAGCCCTCGGTCTGCTCCGTAGCATTCCGGTACTCTGGGTGCCGGGACTGGTGGCAGGCGTTCTTGCTGCGGTGCTCTGGCTGATCTTCAATACACTGGGCAGCTTCTTTGCCATGCGCCTTATCCTGATCTTTTCACTCATCGTGGTCTTTTTTTTGGCCGGGGGTTATGCGGTGATCCGGAACGGGAAAGGAAGCATCCTCGATCTATTCACAGGTGGTATTCAGTATTTCTTCCGGGTGTTGATGCCCCTGCTGGTCATCATCTTTTGCACGATCATTCTCGTTACTCTTGTCATGATCACCCTCTCGTTTGGCGGAGTTCCGGCAAACCCGGAGTTTATGGGAGTATTTACCATCTGCATCTTCGTTCCTGTGGCATTTCTCACCATCTTCTTTGACACTGCAGCAGTTTTTGAAGACCTGCGGATCTTTGAGTCCATTCGTCGCAGTATAAAACTGGTGACTGCACAACTTGCACAGGTTCTTAAGTTCTATGTGATATCTGCCGCAATATTCTTCGTAATTACATTCGCCCTCATGATTGTCTGGGAAGCTGCACTCTATGACAAACTCGAACCACTCACGCGCTTTAACGAGACGCAGATCGCAGAATTCACACCCGACCAGCTGACCGACATGATTGGAG
>JAURZP010000517.1 GCA_030653335.1 Methanoregula sp.
TAAAAAGACTAAGGCGCTCAAAGAGATGATCGCATCAAAGGGATCGATGCTCATATCCTATTCCGGGGGTGTAGACAGCGCACTGCTTGCTGTGCTCGCAACAGAGGTGCTGGGTGAAAACGCCCGGTGTATCCTGCTTGACAGCCCGGTCGTCCCGCGTGCGGCAATTGCAGAGGCCCGGCAGATCGCAGACGAGTCCGGCCTCTCGCTTGAGATCTTGCCCGTTCGCGTGATGGACGATGAACGATTTACGAAAAATCCTGCAGAGCGCTGCTACTGGTGCAAAAAAAAATCCGCACAAGTGCTGAAATGGAAAAAAGAGGCACTGCACTTTGCCTGCATTGCAGATGGCATCAATAAATCTGATACCGGTGAACACCGGCCCGGGCTTTCAGCAAGCACGGAAGAAGGGATCGTTCACCCTTTTTTAGAAGCGGGTATAACCAAGACCGACATCCGGGAGATTGCAAAGGCCAAAGGATTGTCGTTCTGGAATAAGCCGTCAGCTGCCTGCCTCTCATCCCGCATTCCCTATGGAGATGAGATCACCAATAAAAAACTCGCCATGATCGAAGAAGCCGAAGCCTTCCTGCACGCGAGCGGGATCTCCCAGTGCCGGGTCAGGATGCACGGGGAGATTGCCCGGATCGAAGTATTGACAGAAGAGATCCCAAAAGTGCTGGCCTTGCAGGAGGGTCTGGTAAAAACCTTCAGAACAATCGGGTTTACCTATGTCACGCTCGATCTCGAAGGCTACCGCTCCGGCAGTATGGATGAAATATTAACAAACGGGTAACAACAGGATAAGGACAGAAATGACCGCACACAAAGACGGACAGATAACACGAGAGGAGATGTTCAGGCACGTACCCTGTATCAGGGTTGACGGGGAAAAAACTGAAACTGCCACCCACGAAGTGATCGAAGAGATCCCGTATGCTCTTTTTATCAACGGCAGGCACGCGATGACTGCCATGATGAGCCCCGTGCAGCTCGAGGATTTTGTTACCGGGTATCTTTACACGGAACAGATCGTCAAGGGGATAGACGAGATCGAATCGATCAGGATCGAGAAGAACCGTCTCAGCGTGATCACAAAAAACCTCTTTAAGGTGCTGGGCCCCAAGAAGACGATCCTCTCCGGCTGCGGGGGCAGTGCATCGTTCATCGACACTGCAAAACTACCTTCAGTCAAATCCGACTTTACCATTCCGGCAACCGTCATCAGCGGCACGATCCGGGCCATTCTTGATTCCGAGCTGCACGATAAAACAGGCGGTATCCACGTAGTGGGTCTTGCATCAACCGATGGCGTAATCGCCCGATCAGAAGACATCGGGCGGCACAATGCGCTTGACCGGGTGATCGGGTATGCCCTGAGAAACAATGTGGACCTCTCCCGTACCTACGCGATCTGCTCAGGGCGCATATCATCAGAGATGGTCCGGAAATGCCTGATTGCAAATATCCCGATCGTGGTCTCCCGTGGAGCTACTACCACCCTTGCGATCGAGATCGCCGCAAAGACCGGCCTGTGCGTCATAGGGTTTGTCCGCAGCGCAAAGATGAATATCTACACGCATCCCGAACGCGTGCAGGGTATGCCGTCACTTCCCAAGTGATTTCCGGAGCATGCATACCTGGCAGAGTTCCCCGCTGCACGGATCCCCACACTCCCGGCAGCGGCGCAGAGGTTCAGAGATTGCACCCGGGTCCACATGTTTCTCAATTGCCCTTTTACTTTTCATCAGGTTACGCATGGTGCCGGGATGTTTCTGTTCCAGTGCAGAGAGCATTGATCGAACCTCTAATCTCAGGGCATATCGGGTATACGGACACTCGGGAAGAAAAGGGAACATATCCTGGACAAACAGGTAGGCAGCAATCTCTTTTTCAGAGATATCAGCAAGCGGTTTTATACGGGGAATGAAACAGCCTGAAGAATCCGCATCGCTTGTGCGGACAAGGCGTGGCAGGTCACCCCGTAACGTATTCATCAGTACGGACTGGGCTTCGTCATCGAGGTTATGGCCTGTGGCGATCTTTGTCGCACCCGCCTTGTGGGCCGCTACTAAAAGCGCCTTCCTTCGCAGGATCCCGCAGACCGAGCACGCCTGGGTCTCGCGCCCGATAAGAAGGGTATCGAGATCATCACCGATAAGATCCGTAAACGAGATGCAGACATGCTCGATCCGGAGTTTTTTTGTTACCTCCTCTGCAGCCCGGATTGTATCATCGCGGTAACCTGCAATCCCTTCATCCACGGTGATGGCCACAAGGCTCACATCTTCCCATGCGGGCAGGAGGCGGGTGAGGATTAGAAGAAGTGCAGTGCTGTCCTTGCCGCCACTGAACGCAACTGCGATCCGGTCATGAGGTTTGATGAGTTCCCGCTCTTGGATTGTCAGGGCCGCCCGTTCCTCAACATCTGCGATGAGATGAGCAGCACAGAGATGCCGGTCAGGCTCCGGCAGCCGGATGACAGGTGGTTCAGCGCAGAGCGTGCACCGTTCCGCTCCACCGGTCACCGGATTCCCCGGACTCATTCATCCCCCGTGCGCAATGCGGATGATCCGTATCTCGTCATCGCCGCAGATCAATGTATCCTCCGGCACCAGCTTCCCGTTCCGGGATACAATCACTTCAGACGGGGTGATGTGAAGCTTGTCAAGGATACTGGTGATACTGACCGGATCATCTTGTATAATATTTATCGTTGAGTAAGGAAGGATGATTTTCATTGAGTGCAGGGAATAATTGGATGTGCCCATTCATATATTTCCCCCACGCACCAGCTTTTTGATACCCAAGATCGAATGTATACAACACAGGAGCGGTTCAAAGCTTGCCGGGCAATACCATCAGAGACGAAATCGTCGCCTTGAAAAAAGAGCGAAATGCAATTATCCTTGTCCATAATTACCAGCTGCCAGAAGTGCAGGACGTAGCCGATCTCTGCGGAGATTCACTTGAACTCTCAAGAGCTGCTGCCACCATGAAAGGCGAGGTGATCGTTTTTTGCGGCGTGGATTTCATGGCCGAGACTGCGGCGATTCTCTCACCGGAAAAGACCGTCTTACTTCCCGCTCCAGATGCCTGCTGCCCGATGGCACAGATGATCTCAGCAGAAGAACTCCGGTTTGCCAAAGCCAAAAACCCGGATGCGGCTGTGGTCTGCTATGTGAATACAACTGCAGAAGTCAAAGCAGAAAGCGACATCTGCTGCACATCGTCAAATGCCGTAAAAGTTGTCAACTCGGTAGAGCAGGATCGCGTGATCTTCGTGCCCGACCGGAACCTTGGAA
>JAURZP010000524.1 GCA_030653335.1 Methanoregula sp.
ACCGCCCCGGCCCCATCATGATTGGGGACAACCCGCTGTTGGTGGGGGTCAAAGTCCCCAACCCCGCTGACAATTACGAGATGACCGAGAGTGCCGTCATGGTGATGCTGCGGGAGTTGCAGCGCCAGAAGGAGCGGGCCGAGCGGAAGCGGCTGTTGTATGTGGCCCTGACGCGGGCGAGGGATCATCTGTTCATGAGCGGGAGTGCGCCGGAGGATTCTCTGTTGTCTTTTGATCTTGGCCGGTCCCGGATTGAGTGGGTGTTAACTGCTTTATCGGTGACGGGGGATGCGATTGCTGCGGGGGGGCTGGTGTTGCCATCCGGACTGCGTCTTTCGATTGTTTCGGATCCTCTGGCGATTCCTGCGGAGACGGGGCGGGTTCATGCCCGGGAGCCGGGGGTTTCGAAATATTTGCCGGGTTTTCCCGGGGCTGTGAAGGGCACGATCATTCATGAGGTGTTGCGGGGCCGGGATGCTTCGACTGTGCTGAAGGAATATGGGGAGTATTCGGAGGAGCATGTCCGGCAGTGTGAGGAAATTCGTTCTGTATTTCTCTCTTCGGATCTGATGAAGAGGGTGAAGCGGTCTTTTTGTGAGGTCCCGTTTGTTGTTACCTTTGATGGGAAACCGGTGACGGGGAAGATTGACCGGTTGTGTGAACTTGAAGATGGGTCGAGGGTTGCGATTGATTACAAGAGTGAGGTTTCATCCGACTTTGCGGCTGTTGCGGAGGAGTATTTTCTTTCGGTTTCGGTTTATGTTGCGGCGGCCCAGCAACTTATCGGTGGGAATACAGTGCAGGGATTGTTGTATTTCACAGAAACGGGGGAATTTCGAAAAGGTACAATAACGCTGAACTGGAAAAATTTGTTGTAATTATTTCAGAAAAAGTTTTGAAAAAGAATATTGATCTATTTTTCCCGTCCTGGTTTATCGGAGTTCTGTCGGGTCAGGGCCTGTGAGTGGCGAGGTCTTGATGACGGGGAGGGGGATGAGGGAGAATGGACGGGGGTTAGGGTGGTGTAAAGGGGAAATAA
>JAURZP010000543.1 GCA_030653335.1 Methanoregula sp.
TGAGGGAAAATCCGTCTTTCTCGATGATGAGAGGATCGAGGCGGATACGGTAATTGCCGCCACGGGATCCCACCCCCAAATACCTGATATTGAGGGTGTTGGTCTGCCGGGGATATACACCCCCCACACCCTGTTTCAGCAAAAAAATATCCCAAAAAAACTGGCCATTATTGGCGGAGGTGTGATGGCTGCGGAATTTGCGTATATTTTCAGCACGTTCGGCAGCGAAGTGACGCTCCTGTGCCGGAGCACCTTTTTAAAAAACATCGACAAACACCTCCGCTCACAGGCAATAAAGGAGCTCAAAACGGTAGAGATACGGGAGAATACACAGGTTCGGTCAATTGGCATGAGTAATGGAGTGAAATCCCTCGCTCTGGTAACAGGGGGACAAACAACCCTCATTGAAGCAGACGCGGTCCTGATCGCAGCAGGACTCAAACCTCGTTCTGAAATGCTCAACGGTATTGACAAGGGGCCGGGCGGTGAAATCATCGTTGACGAACACATGCAGACGAGTGTGCCGGAAGTGTACGCCTGCGGGGATGTGATCGGCCCTCCCTACCTGACACCGGTTGCCCGGCACCAGGGCATTGTTGCTGCAGATAACATTCTCGGTATTCCCCGCACCATGGATTACCGGTTCATCCCGCAATCGATCAACCTCTCGCAGGAGCTGGCATTTTGCATTCCTGAAAGGGAGGGCATGGCATCCCTTGCGTTTGCAGGACCCGCTGGTCCGGGCACGTTCTGGTCAGTGCCTTCAGGCAACACAGGACTTGCTAAGATTATGATCGACCCCGACAACGGTACCATTGGAGGAGTCTGTGCTGCCGGGCCGGGCGGGGGGCTTATTGCCGGATACATGGCGTTTCTTATGAAACGCCAATTTTCGGCTCATGACTTTGAGGAGTTCATCGAAGTCCACCCATCAACTGATGGAGTATACGGACTTTTAAAATATGCATCCGGGATGCTCAAAAAGAAGAAAGGCGAATAACAAGACCATTTTTACCTGTATGAGAGTTGTCAGAAGAAAACCTATGTGGAATTTTTTTAAAAGAGAACGATGTAAAAAAGGTATTATTACCAACGGACTCGCATATTTACGATACACTAGTATTCTATTTACCGTGGTGCTTTCAAGATGACAGGTCCCCTCGAAAATGTTCCATTTGAAATAACAAGGCTCGATAAAATCAATACACTCCAGAATAAAGGGGTTGCGATATATCCCCACACGTTCGACCGTAAGGATACCATTTCTGAAATAAAAACAAGATATGCCGATATAACGCACGACAAGAGTGCAGAGATCGTCACAACAGCAGGCAGGATCTATATCGTCAGGAACCATGGCAAGACCATCTTTGCCGATCTGGGTGACGAGTCAGGAAAGATCCAGCTCTACATACGGAAAAATGATCTCGGAGAGGAGCCGTTCGAGCTCTTCAACCAGTTCATTGAGCGGGGGGACATTATCGGTGTTTCCGGCCATGTCTTCCGGACAAAACTCGGAGAGATCACCATATGGGTGGATACGTTTACTATCCTGTGCAAAGCGGTCTGCTCCCTTCCAGAGAAGTTCCATGGTCTCACGGACGTGGAGAAACGATATCGCCATCGCTACGTGGATCTCATCACAAATGATGAGAGCCGGCAGACATTCCGGGACCGGAGCCGGATTGTTGCCATGATCCGCAGGTTTCTCGATGATAATGGATTCTTAGAGTTCGAAACCCCCATTCTCCAGCCGGTGTACGGTGGTGCAAATGCCCGTCCGTTCACCACCTTTCACCATTTCCTCGACCAGAAACTCTTCCTGCGGATTGCTCCTGAACTCTACCTCAAACGCCTTGTTGTTGGAGGATTTGAAAAAGTCTTTGAGATCGCCCGGAACTTCCGGAACGAGGGTGTCGATACCAACCACAACCCTGAGTTCACGATGGTAGAGATCTACTGGGTGTACCATGACTTCAATGACATGATGGGCTTTACTGAAGACATCATCTCTTCAATAGTCCACGCAATGCATGCGAAGTACGAGATCCCCTATGGTGAGGCTACCCTGAATTTTGCCAGACCGTGGAAGAAACTTTCGATGGCAGACGCAGTAAAGGAGTACGTGGGTATCGATATCTTTGCCCAGAGTGTCGAAGAACTCCGCTCACTTGCACAGCAGCACAAGCTGCCGGACTCTGGAAAGCCTCAGTCCCAGCGGGAGTTCCTCATCTTCTTCTTTGAAGGGCTTGTCGAATAGAAGCTCATGCAACCCACGTTTGTGTACGACTTTCCGGTCGAGAACTCCCCGCTGGCAAAACGTCATCGGACCAAAGAGGGTTTCACCGAGCGGTTCGAGCTGTTCATCCAAGGTATGGAGGTAGCAAACGGGTTCTCGGAACTCAACGATCCCGTAGATCAGAAGGCACGGTTTGAGGCGCAGGATGAGATGCGGAGAATGGGCGATGTTGAAGCCCAGATGATCGATTACGATTTCATCAATGCGCTCGGGTACGGCATGCCGCCGACAGGTGGCGTTGGTATCGGGATTGACCGGCTTGTTATGCTGCTGACAAACAACAACTCCATCAAAGAAGTGATCCTGTTCCCCTCAATGAAGACAATTCAGCCGGGAGAAGAAGCAGGCGATGAGGAAAAACCGGATGCAGGGAACTAAAATCCCTAGCTCACACCCCAACGCGGGATTCGACAGACCAGACTATTACGGTGTCACCGTCCGCATCGCTGTCTGGTGACTGCCCGCAACACTTATTACTCAACTATGCGCATATTATAAAGCACCATTCATGGAGCAGTGATTATCCACTGCGAGTGTCTGTTACAAGATGCGAGATTCCTCTGTTGAGGTAGCCAAGCCTGGTATGGCGCAGGTTTGCTAAACCTGTGTCCCCTTGGGACTCGGGAGTTCAAATCTCCCCCTCAGCGCTAAAAGAGACAATCTCACCAATCGAGGGGATTGGATGGCTCAGGAAAACGATATAAAATACTTTGTAAGGGTTGGAACCACCGATCTGGATGGTACCAAATCCGTGAGGGTTGCCCTCACCGGCATCAAAGGTGTCGGCAGGCATACCTCTACGGTTATTTCCCGTATGGCGAAAGTTGACGAGTATGCGTCTCTCGGTCGCCTTGACGAGGAGTCGGTAAACCGGCTCCGGACCGCTGTTGAAGAGTACACAACAAAGATTCCGGCATGGATGTCAAACCGGCCGAAAGATGTGTACACCGGCGAAACAAAGCACCTCCTGGGCGGGGATGTCACACTCGCAAACGACGAAGACATCAACCTCTTAAGAAAGATCCGGTGCTACAAGGGCATCCGGCATGAGACCGGCCAGAAAGTCCGTGGTCAGCGCACCAAGTCTACTGGCAGAACCGGAAAGACCGTCGGCGTGAGCAAGAAGAAGGCAGGTAACTAATCATGGGATACCCAGGAAAGAACCACAAGTCTTACCAGACCCCAAAGCGCCCCTTTGAAAAGACGCGCATTGAATCAGAAACCCGCCTTGTCATCGAATACGGGCTACGCAACAAGCGTGAAGTCTGGAAGGCACAGGCAGACCTGCGTAAATACCGCAAAGGTGCACGTAACCTTCTCGTGCTCGCATCCAGCGCCACTGATAAGGTTATTTTCGAGTCAAAGAAAGACGAGCTTATCAGCCACCTCCAGCGTGCAGGACTTCTCGGTCCAGATGCGGATATCGAAGCTGTGCTCTCCTTAAAGGTGCAGGCCCAGCTCGATCGCCGTCTTCAGACAATGGTACACCGCAAGGGACTCGCCCGCTCGCCCAAACAGGCGCGGCAGATGGTCACTCATGGTCACATTGCAATTGCCGGAAGGCGTACCACCATCCCTGGTTACCGCGTCACCAGGATTGAAGAAGGACAGATCTCCTACTATGGACCGTCCCCATTCGTAAGTGACTCGAATGCAGAGAGGACACGCATTGCCAAACCGGCAAGCAACCCCAAAGCAGCTCCCCAGCAGGGATACTCACGTGGAGGGAGATAAATGGCAGCAAATGACAAGGAAAAATGGGGTATCGCCCACATCTTCGCGTCTTTTAATAACACTATCATCACAGTAACAGACCTCTCCGGTGCAGAGACTGTCACAAAAAGCAGCGGTGGTATGGTTGTCAAGCAGGACCGGAACGAGAGTTCCCCGTATGCTGCCATGCAGATGGCAGGAAACGTTGCACAGGCAGCCCGTGAAAAGGGCATTGTCGGTGTCCATGTCAAGGTGCGTGCACCCGGACAGGGCAAGCAGCGCAGCCCAGGGCCCGGTGCCCAGGCAGCCATCCGTGCACTCGCCCGTGCAGGCATGCGCATTGGGCGCATTGAAGATGTTACACCTGTTCCCCACGACTCATGCCGCGCCAAAGGCGGCAGACGTGGCAGGAGAGTGTGATGCAGATCGAATTCGCCAGTCTGGACGATTCCTTGGCGCGATTCACTCTATCGGGAGCGAGCCCGGCATTTGCCAACGCCTTCCGGCGGGCAATGATCGGCGAAGTGCCAACACTTGCAATCGAAGATGTGCGCATCTATGACAATACCAGTGCGCTCTTTGACGAGATGCTGGCTCACCGCCTCGGGCTTATCCCCATCAGGACCGATCTCTTAACCTATTCGACTCAGGAGAAATGCACGTGCGGAGGGGCAGGATGCCCGGGCTGCACGGTCACCTACACCTTAAGCGCTGAAGGCCCCCGCATGGTCAGTTCAAGTGACCTGATCCCGGCAGATCCAAAAGCGGTACCGGTGTACGATAACGTGCCTATTGTGAAGCTCATAAAAGGGCAAAAACTTGTCCTTGAAGCAAAAGCAGTTCTCAATACCGGCAGGGAGCATGCAAAATGGCAGCCGACTCTGGTCTGCGGGTATAAAAACCATCCCGTTATATCGATCAGCGAAGCCTGTGATGCCTGTGGTAATTGCGTGGACGAGTGTCCCCGCCAGGTGCTTGCGGCCCGTGGCAAGAAAGTCGAAGTAGTAAAAGGTAAACTTCCCGATTGCTCCATGTGCAGGCTCTGTGAACGGGCATGCCTTGCGAGCGGTATCGGTGATGAACCGGCAATTTGTGTATCCGCCGATGCAGACCGCTATATTTTCGTGGTCGAGGGCGATGGTTCACTGCCGGTAAAAGAGATCATGAATCGGGCACTTCTGTATATCAAGGAGCAGTCAGACGAGCTGGAACAACAGCTAGGCGAAATATCAGGGGATGAAAAGAAATGACAAGAATTGTGGAAAAGACGAACCCCCGTCTTACCAGCCTTATCTCGCTCTTGAAGAACAAGTCGCGTGAGAATGAGGCTAAAATCTGGCGCGAGATCGCAAGCAGGTTAGAAACCCCCAACAGGAATTATGCTGAGGTCAACCTGTCGAAGATCAACCGCTACGCCCAGAATGGTGAGACGATCATCGTCCCCGGCAAAGTGCTCGGCAGCGGTCTGCTGGAGCAGTCTGTTAAGGTTGCAGCGCTGAACTTTTCAGCATCCGCCACCAGCAAGATCAGGGACGCGAACGGGCAGTGTATGACAATTGAGCAGCTCCTGCAGGACAACCCGAAAGGCAGCGGTGTCCGGATCCTGAGGTGAAGAAGATATGGTAACAGTAATCAACGGTGACGGATTGCTTCTGGGTCGTCTCGCAAGCCTTGTCGCACAGCGCGGGCTTGCCGGTGAAACGATTGCGATTGTCAACGCAGAAAAGGTAATCATCTCCGGCAGTCGTGCACGTGTGCTTGCCAACTACAAGCACAAGAGGGAACGTGGTGCCAGCGGCAACCGCTGGGGACCATTCGTCCCGCGCCGGCCTGACCATCTCATGAAGCGGACGATCCGCGGCATGCTTCCGTACAAACGCCCCCGTGGTGTTGAGGCCATGAAGCGCATCAAATGCTATGTTGGTGTTCCAACGGAGTTTGTCGGAAAGGAGATGGAAGTGCTCGAAGACGCACACATGAACCGTCTGAACAACCCGAGCCATATTTCGCTCGGTGCAGTGAGCACGTTCCTCGGAGCAAAGTTCTAGAGGCTGGTTCCCATGGTAAAGATCATTAACACAAGCGGAAAACGCAAGACTGCAATTGCACGGGCAACCTTAAAGGCAGGCAAAGGCGTAATCCGGGTCAACTCCGTACCTCTCGAACAGTACGGTTCGGATGTCACCCGGATGAAGATCTCTGAGCCCCTCCTCCTGGTACCCAATGCGGTGCACGGCATCGATGTCACCATCAATGTCGCAGGTGGCGGAGTGATGGGACAGGCAGAGGCGGTCAGGACCGCACTTGCCCGTGGCATACTCCTGTGGCACAACGAACCCCAGATAAAGGATATCTACCTGACCTATGACAGGACGCTCCTTGTCAACGACTCGCGGCAGAAAGAAGCGAAAAAGCCGCACGGTTCCGGTGCAAGGGCGAAGTTCCAAAAGTCTTATCGTTAAGATAAAAGATATGATGAAAGGTTAAATTTATGATACCCGTACGATGTTTCACCTGTGGAAAACCGATTTCCACTGCGTGGGAAGAGTTCAGGCAGAGGCGGGAGAAAGGCGAGGATCCCAAACAGATCCTCACCGATCTTAATATTACCCGGTACTGCTGCAGGCGCATGCTGCTGACACACAAAGTGATCATAGACGAGCTCAACCCTTACCAGTAGATTGACTAGATGAACGAGGGGTCGTAGGGTAGCCTGGACCATCCTATTGCGTTCGGGACGCAGTGACCTGAGTTCGAATCTCAGCGACCCCATCTATTAGAAACCAGAAAAATCATCATTTTGAGGAAGAACAATGCAGACGCAGACATACTCCCGGTATGAACGGGCAAGGATCATTGGAGCAAGGGCTCTGCAGATATCAATGGGTGCTCCGTTACTTGTAACGACGACACGAATCGATCCGCTTGAGATCGCCATCGAGGAATACAACAACCACACCATCCCCATTACGGTAAAGAGGAAGTAGAGGACGTATGACAATCATAGAGGTTATTGAACTGCGAACAATCCTGGACAGCCGGGGCAATGCAACCATTGAAGCGGACGTATACACGACTAATGGTTTTGGCAGATCTGCAGCGCCCAGTGGTGCCAGCACCGGAACTTTTGAGGCAAAAGTCAAACCGCCACGCGAAGCGGTCGACTATGCCTACCAGAATGTGCTTCCCGCACTCATAGGAATGGATGCGTGTGATCAGGAAGGCTTCGATGAGCAGCTCCGGGATATTGACGGGACTGCCGATTTCTCGGAGATCGGTGCGAATGTTGCAGTAGCACTCTCGCTTGCAAATGCAAAAGCAGCAGCATCCTCTATGGACATGCCGCTCTTCCGCTATCTTGGCGGGGTATTTGTCAAGGAATTGCCACTCCCGTTAGGCAACATCATCGGCGGTGGGGCACACGCGGCAAATGCAACAGAGATCCAGGAATTCCTTGTAGTGCCCGGGGGGGCTACGGACGCAGAAGAGGCAGTATTTGCCAATGCAGCAGTCCACCGTCATGTCAGGGAACTCTTAAAGAAGCACGGTAAATCCTGCGGCAAGGGTGATGAGGGTGCATGGGCACCGCAGATTGACGATGCCCTCGCATTTGAGCTCATTGCCGAGGCGACCGGACTTGTTGCTGACGAACTGAATGTAGAAGTTGACATGGGTATTGATGTTGCGGCAAGCCAGATGTGGACAGGCGATGGATACAAGTACCGCAACCAGACACGCACTACTGAAGAACAGATCGCATATATTGGCGAACTGGTCGACACCTATAACCTTGTTTATGTTGAAGATCCCCTCTTTGAGGATGACTTCGACGCCTTTTCCGAGCTCAACGGCCAGATTGGTGATCGCTGCCTGCTCTGCGGGGACGACATCTTTGTGACACA
The DNA here is from genome assembly GCA_030653335.1 of Methanoregula sp. GTDB lineage: Archaea > Halobacteriota > Methanomicrobia > Methanomicrobiales > Methanospirillaceae > Methanoregula. The sequence goes on from JAURZP010000543.1 coordinate 7,915, forward strand.
GGTTGAGCGAATAGCGCAGGGCATCGAGCAGGATGCAGCAAACTGCGTGCTCATCAAGCCCAATCAGGTGGGAACCCTCACTGAGACGTATGATGCAGTGCGGCTCGCCCACGCCCATGGCCTGGACACGGTGATGAGCCACCGGTCCGGTGAAACTACCGATACGACAATCGCCCACCTTGCAACCGCGTTCTCCTGTGTTTTCTTAAAATGCGGAGCCGTTGGCGGAGAACGCATTGCCAAATTAAACGAACTGATACGCATAGAGGAACAGCTATGAACCCTGTAAATGAAATGGAAATTGAATTAAAAGAGCCACTCATCCCCGTTGAAGAGTACCTTGCAGCCGGTGTCCACATCGGCACCCAGCAGAAGAGCAAAGATATGAAGAAGTTTATCTACCGCGTCCGCGGCGATGGACTGTATATCCTTGATATCCGCGAGACCGACGCCCGGATAAAGACCACGGCCAAGTTCTTAAACCAGTTTGAGGCACCCAACATCCTCGTTGTCACCTCCCGCCAGTACGGCCAGTACCCGGCAAAGAAGTTTGCCGATACCATTGGTGCAATGTCTGCCACCGGCCGTTTCATACCGGGCCTGTTAACCAACCCGGTGCTCTCTGAATACATCGAGCCATCAGTGATTGTTGTCACTGATCCGATTGGCGATGCACAGGTGATTAATGAAGCAGTCCAGTGCGGTATTCCTGTTGTCGCACTCTGCGACACCAACAACATGACCAAGTATGTTGACCTGGTCATCCCGACCAACAACAAGGGTAGAAAGGCGCTCTCCATGATCTACTTCCTGCTCACCCGTGAGATGCTCCGGCTCCACGGTATCTCGACAGCACTCACCTCCGAGGACTTCGAAACTGAGTTCTGATCCGCTCACCTTTTTTTTAAGGTGACCGATCGTTAGATATAATAGTTCAACCAGAGGGTTGATTCGATGAAGATGCGTACATGCGCAGTTGCTGGCATGTTTTATCCGCGGGATCCCTCTCATCTGGAACAACTGCTTGAGAAATTTTTCTCAGGCACCAGAGCAGAGGGAGCACCCTTGGGTATTGTATCGCCCCATGCAGGTTATATATATTCGGGGCAGGTGGCAGCCCATGCTTTTGGTTCGTTTGCCCCCGACTTTTCCGGCACTTTTGTGGTGATTGGTCCTTCACATCGCGGTTATATCAGCTGTGTTTCTGCCGTTCCCTGGGAGACCCCGCTTGGTGTGATTGATACGGACACAGAGTTCATCGAATCGCTCGATATGGAGACAGATGAACTGTCTCACAAGGATGAGCATTCGTTAGAAGTGCAGATGCCGTTGATCAAGTACCGGTTCCCGCGAGCCCGGATTGCTCCAATCATGATGGGGCCGCAGGATTATGCGAGTGCAATACGGCTTGCAGAAAAGATAGAAGCGGCAGTCCGGTTGACAAAGCGCGATATCAGGATCGTAGCTTCAAGCGACTTCTCGCACTATGTGCCTGAAACGAAAGCAAAATCAGATGATCTTTATGCGATAGAACCCTTAACTACACTCGACACAGTGGAATTCTACCGGAGGATTGAGGAGCGACGCATAACTGCCTGCGGTTATGGCCCGATCACCGCTATGGTGACTGCCTGCAGCCGGCTTGGGGCAAAATCGGCAAAGCTTATCCGGTATGCAACGAGCGGTGATGTCACCGGTGACACCCGTGAAG